>JAXMLI010000125.1:0-5652 GCA_034368785.1 Smithellaceae bacterium
GTCTATGAGAAAATACCGACTAGGAGGCTATTACATAGTGTGGAGCGAATTTCATCAAGTCTTTCACATCTCCAAAAAGCAGATGATGCTTCTTATGTTATATCAGAAACTGAAAAGGTTGCATTTAATCTTGAGTTTAAATTAATTCCGGAATCAATAGATGATCTTGTCACGAAAGATAAGATTGTTTCTAAAGCAGAAATGATCTTAAAGGTAAAAAAGCCCGATTATTTAGGTGATTCAAAGTGGGATTTTCGACATGGTGGTAGGAGTTTTCCAGCAAAAATTGTCCATCGTGATTGGTTGGAAAGTTTTCAAAATCGTGAAGTTGATATTCGTCCAGGCGATTCTATTCGAGCAAAGGTAGAAATAATTAACAAATATGATTTTGATGGTGAGCTTATAAGCACAGATTATGTCATATTGGAAGTTGTTGAGATAATACAAATAAGCAATCCAAAGCAAATCGAGATGTTTGATGATCAAGAATAAGTTAACCATCCAGTTTCACCAGACAAGCTGGTGAACTGAACGTTATGCAAAGAAAGGAGGATGAATTATGTCAAAGAGTATGTATTGTCCTAACTGTGGTGCATATGTAGGCGACTGCGGTCATGTCCCAGGGGGTCTCGCTGGCCCCTCGACGTTGTCAAGCACATGCGGTAAGTGTGCACGTCAGTATTCAGTGACATGCAATGGTGACTGCCTCAAGGAGAAAACTGAGGCAAAACAAGGAAGTTTTACCTTTGGCCTCCGACTTTCCGAGGACGGACGGACGATCATTGACGACAATGGTGAGGAATTGGCAAGGTTCAGGGAGGGTGCTGTTGTTCGCTTGGCAGATAAAGGCGGCGAATTTCGACTGCCAGGACAAATGGTATGTAAAAAAGAGTGTATTGCCTGGGACTCGAACGGGAATTGCGTTAAGTATGTTCAATCATGTACTTGGGAATTTCCACCATTCGATTTCTGACTTGATAGGACGGTGATGGTGTATCGGGGCAAATAAAGATAGACTGCATAACAAATTCATCCAGCCGACAGGGATTAAGCTGGTCACGTTTTCCAAGGGAGGAGATAGGGACGCTGTTAACTTATTAACTTCCGGTAATATCGAAGTAAGTTAATAAGTTAACAGCGTCCCCTTTATCCCCGTTTCATATTATATTTGAATAAGATTGCAGTAAGGAGGGCACGGAATGGAAACAAAACTAAAAATGATCTATTGGAAAGGAGAAAAACTTTGGGTAGGGAAACTGCTTGAGCATCCAGAAATAATGACCCAGGGCGAAACCCTCGAAGAACTCGAAGAGAACATGAAAGACGCCTATATGCTTATGGCTATGGAAGATGTTCCTGAACATCACGAAATCAGAGAACTTGCCTTGAACGTATGAAGAGAAAAGAGTTGATAAAAAGGATCACTGCAGTTGGGTGTATTCTCGTGAGGCACGGTAACCGTCATGACTTGTACAGAAATCCCAAAACTGGCAAGAAGCAGCCTGTCCCAAGGCATGTCGAGATAGATGAAGATCTGGCAAGGCATATAATACGAGAATTGGCATAGCACGGATGAAGAGGCGCGCCTTAATGCAAAGACACGCCTCTTCAGCAGAGTCTTTTATCCGAGAATCCTTTTGACCTGTTCGAGAAGTTTATCCGGGTCGATGGGTTTGTGAATCCATTCGGACGCGGGGATGTATTCATCGGAGGGCAGTTCACTGCGCACCCTCTCCCCGGTGAGCGAGGTGGCCATGATCACCGGGATATCCTTGAGGTCCTTGTCGGCGGCCATCTGGCGACGGACATCGAGACCGTCTAAGATATAGGACATCATGATATCCAGAATGACCAGATCGGGTTTTTCCTTTCGCATGACCGCCAGGCCCTGCTCCCCGTTGGTCGCCTTCAACACCTCGTGTTTCTGAAACTGCAGAATTGTCCGGGTAATCTTGATGAAATCGGGATCATCGTCAACAACAAGAATCTTGGCCATACCTGTTCCTCCTTACCTTAGCCCCTGTGGGAAGCATTCTTCTTTTTCGCTTCGTAGAGTTCCATCGCCCGTTTGGGTCCATAATACCACTTCGCATGATGTTCGGCCGCATAACTGGCGGAGGTGACGCCAAAGCGCATGCTGACCAGGGCGGCCCACATCAACGGATGCGCCACCGCCAGATAGAAGTGCACGATAAACATGCAGAGGGCGAGAACCGTGGTAAGGTCATGGACCACCAGCATCCAACGGAACAGCTCCGCCGAGACGAGACCCTTGCCGAACCACATGATCAAACCGCTCACGACGAAGAGCATCCAGGTAATGATCATGGCCATCCCGTTGATCTTTTCCCCTGTGTTGAAGCGGCCCTGGGGCGGCATGGCGTCGTGCTTACCGCGTACATAATAGCTGAAGGCGCCTTTCAGCCAGCCCAGATCGTCCCTTTCAAAACTGAACTCTTTGAAGTGCATCCACAGGCGCCGCGGTTGCAGGATGCCGTAAACCATGGGCTCGGCAATGAAAAGCACCGCGGCCAAACGGTGTACGAGGCGCATCCATTGACCGGCCTCCCCCTGGGCCAGGGGTAGCAAGCTGTCCAGATAGAGAACGAGTCCTGTGACCACCAAGGGGATGAAACTGACCGTATGGAGCCAGTGCAGGAGACGCTCTACAAAGGTGTACTTCGGGATCCAGCGGATCTGGAAGACATGTCCCGCTTCTTGACCTTGACCGTTCATTCGACTTCCTCCATTCTGATATTCCGGCGGATAATCAACCAGGCCACCAAGGTCCCCAGGATGGTTCCCCCGATGGCGATCTTTCCCAAGGGCTGAACGATGTTTTGCCACGCCAGGGCCAGGGACGGGTATTGGGGATTCGCCGGGAGTCCGTAGGTTTCCGGTTTATCGATCAGCACATACAAGCGCCCGAGCCCGCCGACGGCATCCTCTCCGTAGAAATTGGCCGTGGCGGATCCGCGGGTCTTGAGCGCCTCCACCCTTTTCTTTCCCGCCGCGATCAGCTGGTCGCGGTCCCCCCAGAAGAGGGCCTTAGCCGGACAGGTCTTCACACAGGAAGGGCTCAGACCGTTATCCGTCCGGTCCTGACAGAAGGTGCATTTGGAGGCCTTGGCGGCGCCCGTGATCACCCCCGTCACCGCCAGCTTGGGGATGCCGAAGGGACAAAACTGGGAACAGTAGCCGCAACCGTTGCACAGCTCCGGCTCCACCGTCACCCTGCCGTCGGCCTTTTGCTTCAAAGCTTTCGTAGGACAGACATCCACACAGGCGGCATTTCCGCAATGCATGCAGCCTTCCTTCAGAAAGAGCCAACGAAATCCCTCCGGACTATCCACTTCGGTAAATTTGATTCTGGTCCAGGTCTGGGGGGTGAGTTTCGGCGGGTTCTCATAGCTGCCCCCGTTGACGGTTTTCGAATATTCCCACCCCGTAAGTTCGTTCCACTGTTTGCAGGCCACCTGGCATCCTCGGCAGGCGGTGCACTTCGATTCGTCAATCAACATCGCTTTACGCGCCATATGCTCCCCTCTCTTAGGCCTTTTTAATTTCCACCAGGAATGCCTTGTATTCCGGAATCATCGTATTGGGATCCCCCACGTGAGGCGTCAGATCGTTGGCGGTGTCCCCCGTCGCCAGACCGCCCCAGCCGAAATGCCAGGGCATGCCCACTTGATGGATGGTTTTGCCATCCATCTTGAAGGGCTTGAAGCGGGCCGTGACCACCGCTACCGCCGTGATTTCCCCCCGGGCGGAGCTGATCTTGACGCGATTGCCGTTTAGAATCCCCCGCTCCGCCGCCAGCTCCTTGCTCATCTCCACAAACATCTCCGGCATACACTCGGTCAACCAGTCCAGCCAGCGAGACATCCCACCGGCCTGCCAATGTTCCACCACCCGGTAGGTGGTGGCCACGATGGGGAACTTGTCCATCTTTCCCCAGTTATCCCCGATATCCTTGCCCTGATCCGTCTTCCAGACATGGATGGCCGGATTGTGCAGGCGGGAGGAAAAGGGGTTCTTCGCGATCGGCGTCTCCAGGGGTTCGTAATGTTCCGGCAACGGCCCGTCATTGAGGGCGGCAAAGAGCCCTCCTCTCCCGTCCGCGCGCATGATAAAAGGATCCTTCCCGCCGGGATCGGAAGGGGCTTTGGTGGGGGCGAAATCGGGCACGTCGTAGCCCACCCATTTCTTCTGGGTCTCGTCCCACCAGATCAGTTTTTTGTCCTCGCTCCAGGGCTTGCCGTCGGGATCGGCGGAGGCGCGGTTGTAAATGATGCGCCGATTGACCGGCCAGGAATAGGCCCAGAAGGGGTATGTCCCCATCCCGCCCGGGTCTTTCTGCCCCCGGCGCTTGGTCGCCGGCATCATCTTGCCGGTCCCGTCATCGGCCGGGGCAAAATATCCGCCGTAGATCCAGCAGCCGCAGGCCGTGCTGCCGTCGGCCTGTAGGAGTCCGAAGGTTTTGAGGAGCTCGCCCTTGTGGGCGACGACATTGCCCTGCGGGTCCTTGAGGGGAACAACGGCATAGCCGTTGAGTTCCTGGGCCACCTTTTCCACGCTCAATTCCTGGCCGTAATCCCAGTTGAGATGAACGATGGGGTCAGGGAACGGTCCGGGGGCGGCGGCATAGAGCGCCTTCAATTTGAGGCAGATCAGGTTCAGGATCTGGTGATCCGGCAGCGCCATACCGGGGGCATCGGCCACCTTGGACCGCCACTGAATCAAGCGGCCGCTGGTGACAATGCTCCCCTCTTTCTCCATGGCGTCCGCCGCGGGCAGGATAAAAACCTCGGTGTTGACATCGGCGGGTTTGACGTCCGGGGCGCGCCAGAAGGAACAGGTTTCGGTATCGAAGAGTTCCTGGACGACCAGCCATTTTAGTTTCTTCAAGGCCTGCCGCTCCAGCCGGGAATTGGGCCCGCTGACCGCCGGGTTCAGACCCATGAGCCACAAGCCCTGGATCTTACCGGCGTACATATCCTCGAAGAGGCTCATCCAATAATGTTTGGCCGGACTTTCCACCTTGGGCAGATAGTCATAGGCGAATTGATTTTCCGCCGTGGCGTGGTCCCCCCACCAGGCCTTCAGGAGACTGGTGAAGAACTTTGGCTTGTTGGCCCAGTAGCCCGTCTTGGGGGTTTCCTTTTCATTGTACGCCGCCAGGGTGGGATGATCGCCCGCCCTGGGGATGGACATGTATCCGGGCACCAGATGGGCCAGGAGGGCCTGGTCCGTCGACCCCTGGACATTGGACTCGCCCCGCAGGGCATTCACCCCGCCCCCCGGCATCCCCACGTTGCCCAGGAGGAGCTGGATCATGGCCATGCAGCGCACATTCTGCGATCCCACCGTATGCTGGGTCTGCCCCATGGCGTAAAGAATGGTCCCGGACTTGTTCCTGGCCCCCGTGCTGGCGTAGAGTTTATAAACTGCCTCCAGCTTGTCGGGCGGACAACCGGTGGTGTCGGAGACCGTTTTGAACGTATAACGGGCGTAGTGACGTTTCATGATCCGGAACACGCACATCGGATTTTTCAGGGTCTCGTCCCGGACAGGATTTCCCTTCTCATCCAGTTGGTACTTCCAGGTACTCTGATCGTATTTGCCGAAACCGTCGCCGTCGTCATCGGCAAA
>JAXMLI010000126.1:0-3477 GCA_034368785.1 Smithellaceae bacterium
TGCCAAAGAGCAGCTCGATATGCACTTCGCCGGCAAGGAAGTGTCCCCGATCCGGGTCTACATGGCCGCCGGTTGAGGCGGGCCACGCCTGGCGCTTGCTCTGGATGAGCAAAAAGACAACGACGTAGTACACGAAATCGACGGATACAAATTCCTGGTTGAAACCGTTCTGATGGAAGAATCGAAACCCATTGCCGTGGAATTCCACCCGCACATGGGCTTCAACATCAAGTCCGGGCTCAAAGCCTCTACCTCATCAGGCTGCACTTCCTGCACTTCCTGCGGCTAGAAAAAGCGGCTTTGTCGAAGAACAAAAAGGCTGTCCATCCCGGGCAGCCTTTTTGTTTGCCCTCTCCCCTACCCTGCCTCAGGCATTTCGGACCGATTCGATGGCAATTTCACTTTTTTCCATTTTCCCCTATAAAAGTCTTTGACAGCAGGCATGTGGCTCTATAAAGACTGTTTCTCGTTGGACGGGACAGGGCGGTTAGCTCAGCTGGGAGAGCGTCGGCCTTACAAGCCGAGGGTCATAGGTTCGATCCCTGTACCGCCCACCACGAAGACAAAATGCGGGGTCGTAGTTAAGTCGGTTATAACGCCGGCCTGTCACGCCGGAGGCCGTGGGTTCGAGTCCCATCGACCCCGCCAGATCATCGGGGGTTAGCTTTTTAAGTTAGCCCCTTTTCATTTCCACTTGTGTTTATCATGATTTTCTTGTCAATATCCCCTCATACCAATAGCGCCTGACGAATTTCCGTCTGCTTATATAGAACTTACATTTCAAAAAAGGAGGTTGGTTATTTTACGGAGAGGCCTTCCGGATTATTTGAGGACCCTGTTCAACAGAATAAAAACTGACAGTGTTAGTTTGGAGAGGGAATTTCAGTCTATTATTGACCAGGGTGAGGCTGAAGGACTTTTGGACTCCCAGTCCGGGGAAATGATCCAAAGTATTCTCGATTTCAGGGATACGGTAGTCAGGGATGTCATGATACCGCGGACCTCAATGCTTACCATCAGTGCTGATGCGTCTGTCGAGGAGATCATTGCCGCCGTGATTAAGCACGGGCATACCAGGATGCCCGTTTATAAAACCAGCATAGATAACATCATCGGCATTCTTAATGTGAAGGACCTTCTCAAATTATGGTCTCTGCCCGTAACAGAAGCTGATATAATAGCTATCATCCGAAAGCCCTACTTTATTCCCGAAACAAAAAATACCCGCCTGCTCCTCCATGAGCTTAAACAAAGGAAGTACCACATGGCCATTGTCATTGATGAATATGGCGGGACCGCCGGCTTGGTAACCATGGAAGACCTCATTGAGGAGATCGTCGGCGAGATTCATGATGAATACGACAAAAGTCCTGCCGAAATGATCGAAACGCGCGACGGTTACTATCTGATAGACGGACGGGTGGAAATAGAGAAAATAGAAGAAATATTCAACTTTGACTTTCCGGAAGGGAAATTCAAGACATTAAGCGGATTGATCCTGCACGAAGCAAAAAGGATTCCGATCAAGGGCGAGGTAATCCTTATCGGCAATCTTAAGGCCACCATCGAAGCGGCGGATGAGAGAAGCATAAAAAAGGTGCGACTGGAGAAGCGCGAGGTTTCTGAAGAGGTCTCTGGCGTGGCATAAAGGGAGTACAGGCGGTCTTGATTATCGAAAAAACCAACAGAATAAGGCTATTTCTCAGTATCCTTTCCGGAGCGCTTCTTTTTCTCTCCTTTCCAAAGCACGGACATCCACTGGCGGCATGGATTGCATTTGTGCCTCTTTTCTATGCCTTAAGTAACAAGCCGACGGCGGGGGAGGGGTTTAAGTATGGGTTCATCACGGGGTTTGTCGCCTATTGCGGGATACTCTACTGGATAGCATATGTGGTGGTGACTTATGGTTACATGCCTGTTTATATGGGTGTCCTGGCGTTGCTACTGCTTGCCTCCTATCTGGCTTTATATATGGGGATCTTCGCGTACGCGCTGGTTTGTCTGAGAAGATACGGGCTACGTGTGATTTATACGGCGCCGTTGATCTGGGTCACCCTGGAATACATGAAGTCCACTTTACTGACAGGGTTCCCCTGGGCAAATCTAGGTTATTCGCAGTTTTCATTTCTTCCGCTTATCCAGATATCAGATATTACGGGTGTCTACGGACTGTCCTTCCTTATTGTCCTTGTTAACGCCGCAATTTTCGAGCTAATTGTCCACAGGAAAGAAAGAACGCGCGTCCTGGTGGAACCGGTTGTGGTTTTCGTACTCCTTTTGTCCGTAATATTTTACGGAACCTGGCGGATCGCCGAGATCAATTCCATCCTGGGAAGATCTCCTGAATTACCAGTCACCATCGTACAGGGCAACATCGATCAAAATGTAAAATGGAATCCCGGCTATCAGCAGGAAACGATAAGGATTTACAAAACACTTTCACATGCCGCTCAGCCGAAACGAAATGGCCTGATCGTGTGGCCGGAGACGGCAACGCCATTTTACTTTCAGGAGCAGGGAAGCCTCAGTCAGGACGTTCTTGATGTTGCCCGTGCGACCGGCAGCTGGCTGGTTTTCGGCAGTCCTTCCTATCGGAAGGAAGCAAAGGAAGTGCTCTATTTCAATAGCGCGTTTCTTGTTTCGCCGGCGGGCATTGTGGCGGGGGAATACAGTAAGGTGCAACTGGTTCCTTATGGCGAATATGTGCCATTGAGAAAATATTTCCCATTCTTAAGTAAAATTGTAGTGGGGGTAGGTGATTTCACAAAAGGCCCGGGTTATTTGCCCATCCAGGCGTCCTGGGGGAAGGCCGGGGTTCTTATTTGCTATGAAGGGATATTCTCTCACGCGGGAACCGCTTATAAAAAACTGGGGGCGTCGTTTTTAATAAATATCACCAACGATGCCTGGTTCGGCAATACATCCGCCCCTTATCAGCATTTGTCCATGTCGGCGTTTCGGGCGGTGGAAAACCGTGTCTATTTACTCAGGGCAGCCAATACCGGGATATCAGCCATTATTGAGCCAACGGGAGCAATTGCCAGGCAGAGCAAACTGTTTACACCGGCAACGGTTGTGGGAAACGTAAAATATCCCTCTCACGCAACGACATTTTATGCCTCCCACGGTGATATATTCGCTTTTTTGTGCATAAGTGTCATGGTGATGTATGTAATATCAATTTTCGTGATTGGAAGGAGAAGAGGATATGATCGAAGGATTCAGCGAGACACTGGCAGCCATAAAAAGAAGGATAGTTAATCTAGGGGAATGTCTTTGACGTAACTGAGAAAAGATACCAGTTGAAAGAACTTGATCGCGCCGCAGAGCAGCCGGGATTCTGGAGTGACCAGAGAGAAGCCGCTTCTCTTCTGAAAAATAAGACTAATCTCGAAAAAACCCTCCAAAACTGGGACAGACTTGATAGTTCCATCGCGGAAATCGCAGAGCTGCTGATTCTTGCGAGGGAAGAAGACG
>JAXMLI010000127.1:0-3388 GCA_034368785.1 Smithellaceae bacterium
TCCCGGTATCTGGCGCCGAGATATGTCGATCCCAAGATTTTGGAATCGGTCCGGGAAAACCTGACCTTCATCAGCAACGAAACAAAACGGTGCGGTGATATCGTCAAGAATTTGCTGCTCTTCGCCAGAAAGACCTCCGATGACTTCAAGGAAGAACACCTTAATAATATTATCGATGAAAGCGTCCGGGTAATCGACCACAGCATTACGATGAAGGAACTGTTGCTGGTCAAGCATCTTGATGAGGAAGGCGATCTCATCCAGTGCAATGCCAGTGGTATTAAACAGTTATTGGTTGCCTTGATCATCAATGCCATCGAGGCGTCTTCTCCCGGTGGGAAGATAGGCATCAGCACCGATTGCCGGACAGAGAAAGAACGGGTGCGGATAATGGTTACGGATGAGGGTGTGGGAATACCCGACGATGTTCTGCCTCACGTATTTGAGCCATTTTTCTCCACCAAGGTGAAAAGCACAGGGCTCGGGCTATCCGTGGTTTATGGAATCGTGGAGCAACACCGCGGGGCGATTAGCATAGAATCAAAAGTAAACCAGGGAACTACCTTTACCATTGTCCTTCCCCGGGTCTCACCCGAAACGGAGGAACAACAAGGCAAACGAACGCGGTCCAATCTGAGCATTCAGGATGGCCCGCAATCGTAAACATTAATGAAACACACATGAGCGGCTCGCAAAGGGGCAGGAAAATTTGTCAGGTGAGACGCCTGACCTATTGAAAATGATTCATACCCCCCCCAATAATAGGACAGGCAAGATGCCCGCCCTATTTTCAGATGAAATGGCAGATGTTGATTTTCAGTTGAAAGGAGATTGCCTGTGAAGCCGGAAGAGACAGGAATACTGATCGTGGACGATGAACCCTCCATAAGGGATTCTCTTTATCAATGGTTCAAGGCCGACGGTTATCGGGTAGATACGGCCGCGGAGGCGAATAGCGCCTTGAAAAAACTTCAGGAAAACTCCTGGGACATTATCCTCTTGGACATCAGGATGCCCGGAATGGACGGCATAGAACTACAGCATCGCATTAAGCAGATTGATAAGAATATCGTGACCATCATCATTACTGCCTATGCCGCGGTGGATACGGCCATCCAGGCCCTGAAGGACGGGGCCTTTGACTATCTCACCAAGCCGATAGATCCCGACGACTTGAGCAGGCTGATCCGCAATGCCGTGGAGAAAAGACGGCTCCTGAAGGAAAACATACAACTGCGCCAACAGATTGCCGAACTCCTTCCTTCCGATGAGGTCGTGGGAGAGAGTCCCGCCATGAAAAAGGTGATGGAACTGGTCAACACCGTGGCCAATAGTGATTCCACCGTGATGATTCTGGGGGAAAGCGGAACGGGGAAAGAACTTATTGCCAGGGCCATTCACAGCCGAAGTTCACGGCGATATTTCCCCATTATTACCATTAATTGCGGCGCTTACCTGGAAGGTCTGCTCGAAAGTGAACTCTTCGGTCATGAAAAGGGGTCCTTTACCGGCGCCACGTACCAGAGAAAGGGCAAGCTGGAGATGGCCGATAAAGGGACGCTTTTTTTGGACGAGATCGGAAATATCAGCGAAAAGATGCAGATGGATCTGCTGCGGGTCATTGAAACCAAGAAATTTACCCGACTGGGGGGTGATAAGACCATCGATGTGGATTTTCGCGTGATCTCCGCTACCAACAAAAACCTGGAACAGGCGATAAAGGAGGGAAGTTTCCGGGAGGACCTCTATTATCGGTTGAATGTATTTGCCATTCCGTTGCCTCCGCTGCGGGAAAGGAGAACGGATATCCCCTTGATTGCCGGGTATTTTTTAACTAAATATGCCCAATCAATGAATAAAAAGGTGACAGATTTTTCCCCGCAGGCCCTGGGGATGTTCAGTGAGTATGACTGGCCGGGAAATATCCGGGAAGTGAGAAACGTCGTCGAAAGGGCGGTGGTTGTAGCAAAAGGGAACCAGATTCAAGTAGCGGATCTCTCTTTTCCCTTTCCATCTCAATCCTCGTCCTCGGGAGGAGATTCCCTGGAGGAAGTGGAACGCAGGCATATCGAAAAAATATTAAATCTCACGAATGGGAATATCGCTCAAGCGGCCGATATCCTGAAGATCAGCCGGCTTACCATTTACAATAAAATCGAGAAGTATCAGCTGAAACGATAATGTTGACAAACACGGTCCGTGATGCCTTATATTTATCTCGTCCCCATTGAATTTGATGATCATGCCTGCCTGGAAAAGCTGGCGAGCTTCATCTCTGAAACCTTTCAGATGAGAACAAGAACAAAAGAGATGAAGATCGTACTTGAAGATGCTTTCGATCCCCGGCGGGCTCAACACAACTCTTCCCTTATCCTCCGGCAGTTAATAGCAAAGCCCCCAACGGATGCGGAAAAGATCCTGGGCGTACTGGATGTTGATCTTTTTATTCCTATTCTTACGTTCGTTTTCGGCGAGGCACAGCTCCAGGGAATCGGGGCGGCAGTTTCCCGCCATCGCCTTCATAACCGGTTCTATGGTTTACCGGAAAGCAGAGAGGTGACGACCGAGCGCCTGTTAAAAGAGGCCGTGCATGAGCTGGGACATACCTTCGGGTTGATCCACTGTACACCGCCTGGATGTGTCATGAACTCCTCCACCTACGTGGAGAATATCGACCAAAAACCAGCGGAATTCTGTTCCTCCTGTCAAGGGAGGATAAACAGGCAAAGGAGACTTTCCGTTAAGAAGGGGTACACTTTTTCCTGGTGGGGCAATAACCCGTAGGGGCACGGCATGCTTCCCCCTGCGGACGTTTTAGATTCCGATCTTCTGTAATATTTTCGGTCTGGTGATGAAAAAATCCAGAACATGAGCTTTCTGATTAGATGTGATGCTATGGAGCAGGTCAGGCAGGCCGGTGATGCGGACCCCCCCGTCCTGCATGGTTTGACCCGCTGCTGTTGGGTTCTGTTTTAATATACGCTCGACCCGGGCGATGATGGCCTTTTCCTCGCTTTTGTACCAGGCGACCGCCTTCCTTCCGAAAAGAAGTTTTTTCAATTCGCTTCCAAGATTGTCCGGTTTTATCACCATCAGCCAGCCCTCTCCGTTCGGATCATGGATGAGGAGTTCCGGTTCCTTTTTCAGGCGAGGATTAACCGCCTGAATAAGGCCGGAAAGAGGGGCAATAACCGGCAGGATGTAAGCCTCCTGGATAACATGGGCGCAGCATTCCCCCTGACCGGTAAAGCTTCCCAGCCGGGGCAGGACAACTGCCTTAACATTCGCAATGAGCTGCGTCAGAAGCTTGCTGATCCCTATCTTCACTTTTTCGGGATGGTCCACAATGACCCAGCAATGCTCAGGGTGATAGAAGACAGATCCAGTG
>JAXMLI010000128.1:0-4555 GCA_034368785.1 Smithellaceae bacterium
GTGGCACGGGCGTCCCGCCCGTGGATCACGGCCAAGATGGCCGTGCCACAAAAAGTACGCAACATTCCGACTTTTTACGAGTCCGTCAAGATTGAACCGGCCAGGGATTTTTATTCTGGCTACGTACTCCTGACTCCTGACTCCCAAGCAGCCTATTTTAACCTGAAATAATCCCCCAGTATTTCCCTATGGTCAAAGGCTATTTCTTCAGGCAGGTTATCCTGGGAGAAGATGCCGATTTCAGTCGCGTCATCCTGGGCTTTGGGCGATCCCTCCGCCTGGGCAATGAAAACCGTGGCGATGGTATGGAAACGGGGGTCGCGATCCGGTCTGGAGTAGGTGTGCATTTGCCTCAGCGAGGTGATGATCAGGCTTGTTTCCTCTCTGGCCTCTCTGATGGCCGCCTCCTCCAGCGATTCGCCGTAATCAACGAACCCGCCCGGCAGCGCCCAGCCAGGCGGCGGATTTTTTCTTTGGATCAGGATGATCAGTCCTGGCTCCCGTTCGATGATAATGTCGACGGTGGGGAACGGATTTCTGTAGGCCTTTATCTCTCTTTGGCAGCGGCTGCATATCGCCTGGCAATCGCTCATAGTTAGTTACCTCTCGGAAACCATCTATCCGATAATTTATGCCTTTCCAAGAAAAATTATATTTGTTATAGAAACACCTGCTTAGCCACCCTCTATTTAAAGGAGCAGCCTATGATCAGGACAAGGCAGAGGATCTTGATTGTCCCCGGAGAAGCGGGCGGGTTAGAAGATTTAGAGAAGGTTATTGAGGATAACGGCTTGGATATCGTCCGGACGGGTAGCGGGTCTGAGGCGATGAAACGACTCGCGGAAGAGCCGTTCAAACTGATCCTTATTGAGGATTTTTTGTCTGGGGCAAGCGGCTTGGAGCTTTGCCGACAAATCCGGCAAAACGATATCTACGCCGACATTCCTGTATACGTACTCACCGAGGATGCCTCGAAATATTCCCGTCGGGAGATAGCCAGGGCGGGGGGCGACGGCGCCATAATCCGCCCCTTTGATGAAATTGAGGTCTGGAGCCGCTTCGAGGCCAGACTTAAGATGGGAGAAACTGAGCGTGTCCTGAAGGGCGCGCTGCAAAACATCAACAGCCTCACCACCTTTGGCGAGGAGCTTCTCTTCGCGTTCGATCCCTTCAGTTTCGATTATCTCACCAGCATGGATATGGTGGTAAAGCAAATCATTCGCGCTACTTCCGATGCCGCGGGCAAGGCCCAGAAGGTGATTCTCGGGGTCATCGACGAAACGCAGACATGGCAATGGTACGAATATGAATCGGTATTCGGAAAATTGTCCCGAACCGGCCTTCTTCTTGGCGCGGACGATGTTATCGGGTTCATGGTCGAAAAGGGGAAAAGGGTAATCTTTCTGAACGAAGAGGATATTGATCTTCCCTCTGTCTCGCCACTGGTGACAGTCTTCAAGTCGCATTATATACCGGTGGAAAACATCGTGGCCTATTTGAGCGAGAAGCTTTGTATCGCGGCCTTGAATTATGATCAGCGGGTTTCAGAAACGAACGCCCTTGTCCTCAACTCCCTGGTGATGCAGAGCCTGTTTTTAAAGTCTCTGGCGGACAGGATCCGTGAGACAGAGGATGCCTTTACCTATACGGTGGAAACCCTTGCCAGATCCGCTGAGGCTAATGACGATGATGTTGGAAATCACATCATTCGGGTTGGACATTTTTCGGCCCTTTTGGCTGAGAAGATCGGCCTGTCCGTGCAGTTCTGCAAGACTATCGCCATTCAGGCCCAGGTTCATGATATCGGGAAGGTGCATCTGCCCAGGGAATTGTTGACCAAGCCAGGCAAACTTACGGATGAGGAATGGGAATTGTCCCGTCGGCATACCCTCTTCGGGGCGAAGATTATGGGACACCATCCTCGCCTCAAGATGGCCAGGAACATCGCCCTGACCCATCATGAGCGCTGGGACGGGACCGGCTATCCCCGGGGACTGAAGGGGGAGGAAATACCCATCGAGGGAAGGATAGTCTCCCTGGCGGATCATTACGATGCCCTGCGCAACGCCCGTTCCTACAAGAGGGCCTACAGCCACGAAGAGGTCTGTAAGATTCTGCTCGAGGGAGACCACCGGACCAAGCCCTCACATTTGGATCCCAAACTGCTCAAGGCTTTCAGTGAGTTGCATCAAAAATTCGAGAAGATGTACGACGATATGAGCGCGGAAAAAAGATGACCGGAGGGTAGCGAGATTATTAATGAATAATACTGAATTTCAGGCGGCTGCGGGATTGTCTCCCCAATCGCTTCAGGCGTTAAGGGATCTGTTGAATCGGCTGATTTCACCCTACGTGCCGGGAGACCGGGTCGGGATAAAGCTCCATTGGGGGGAAAGGGGGAATGAGACATTCCTGTCGGCCCGGTACGCCCGGGAGATTGTTCTGTGGCTCAAGGAGAAAGGCGCGACGCCTTGCGTATTCGACACGACGGTACTCTATTCCGGGGGACGCCGCAGCGGGGCTGATACCCTGAAAACAGCCGCAGAGCATAATTACAGTGAGGATTATCTTGGCTGCCCAGTAATCGTTGCTGATGGGATGGACGGTCGGGAGGTAAGCGAGATCACCGCTTCGTATAAGCACTTCAAAACCGTCCAGGTGGCGGATATTTTGAGCAATCTCGACGGATATCTGATTCTGTCGCATTTCAAGGGTCATATGCTTTCCGGTTTCGGCGGGGCGATAAAAAATCTTTCCATGGGATTTGCGTCCCGGGCGCAGAAACAGAGGATGCATTCGAACGCCCACCCGGTGTTAAGCCAGCGAAAGTGCAGCCGGTGCGGCGTCTGCATTGAGGTCTGTCCGGTCCAGGCCGGGCGAATGGACGGCGATTCCTTCCCGGCATATGACCTTGAGCTGTGTATCGGTTGCGCCCAGTGCATTGCCATGTGTCCCGAAGTGGCCCTGAGGGTCCTATGGGATACGGACGTGGTGGTCTTTCAGGAGAAACTTGTCGAAACGGCCGCGGCGGTCTGGCGTCAGATTGCCAAAAAGACCATCCTGCTGAATATCCTCATGAATATCACCTCGGAATGTGATTGCCTCACGGGGAAGCACCCGGCGATTGCCGCGGATATCGGCTTCCTGGCGGGCTATCATCCGGTATCTCTCGATGAAGAGTCGATGGCCAGGGTAGGCGCCGAGCCCTTTGACCAGGCCCATCCGGGGATTCCCTGGCGCCATCAGTTCGCCTATTCCCGCACCATCGGATTCAAACCATGAGCCTATGGTCAGGCGGATGATAATCAGGCCGATTACCCTCCTCTTTCTGCTGATATTCGCCGGCCCGGGTCATTTTGGCTCAGTTTCGGAAGGCAGCGCCGGCAGAGAGAAAACATACGGCTTTAAAATAATCAATACCTATCCCCACGATCCGGCGGCCTTCACCCAGGGGCTGATCTTTCATGAAGGCGCTTTATACGAAGGCACCGGTCTCTACGGCAGGTCGACTCTGAGGCGGGTCACGCTGTCAAGCGGTCGGGTGGAGCGGACCCACCGGCTTTTGCCAAATCTGTTTGGCGAAGGGATCGCCATTTGCCGCGGCCGACTTTACCAGTTGACCTGGCAATCGCGAGTCGGCTTTATCTACGAGCCGGAGGGCTTTCGTCAGGTAGGAAGCTTTGCCTATGCTACCGAGGGGTGGGGTCTGACCTGCGACGGCGCGAATCTGATCATGAGCGACGGCACCTCTACCTTGCGTTTCCTTGACCCTGGAGGGATGAGGGTAATCAGAGAAATGGAGGTAAGGTCCGACACTGGTCCGGTTTCCAACCTCAATGAGCTTGAGTATGTCAAGGGGGAAATATACGCCAATATCTGGAACAGCGACCAGATTGCCCGGATTTCACCCCGGACCGGCAAGGTCCTGGGCTGGATTGATCTCCAAGGGTTGAAGGCACATTTGGGCAGCGGGCATCAGGTGGATGTCCTCAACGGCATTGCCTACGATAAGAAAGGCGACCGGCTTTTTGTGACGGGAAAGTTCTGGCCGAAGCTGTTCGAGATTGAACTGGTACCCTTGGGGGAGAGTAAAAAATGACGACTTCGTAAAAAGCGACTCACGCCGGCAGGCGGCCCCGCATCGACGAGTAACTTGCCTTTGAATTTTGGAGGGCCACGCTCCGTCGTGGCCGAAAGGCTTTGGATATTGCACTACCTGCCGCGGACGCGACGGAGCGCGTCCCTCCAAACAAATGTACGTGCATAATTTCAAGTACTTATGGTTAAGTTCCTTAAAAGTCCGGCTGCTCTGGTTGCGCTGCATCCCTCCCCCGCCTTCGCGGGGGCAGGCTTGCGGCGTATTCCGGGGACACGTTCCGATCCCTTCGGGCTTCCGGAACAAGCCCCCCCCGACGCCTCATTCCTCAGGATTTGCGCGCCTTGCCGCAGCCTGCCCCCGCGGAGGCGGGGGCCCTTTTTACGAAGCCGTCCTAAATTCAAGGCTTCTGCGTCTTTTTACGAGTTCGTCAAAAATAGTGCCCCGAACCATTGTCCC
>JAXMLI010000129.1:0-3581 GCA_034368785.1 Smithellaceae bacterium
GACGGAGGTCTGAGGAAGGCGGAGGTAAACGAGGCCCAGACAAGGAAGAGACAGGTTGAACTCAGCGCTCAAGATCTTCAGAAGGCGATTCTGGTAGAGGTGGAGGGGGTTTACCTGGAGATCATTACCCACCGCGGGATGCTTAAGTTTCACCAGGACCAGCTGGCCTTCGCCCGGGATAATCATCATGCCGTAACCAGGCAGTTCGAGTTCGGTCTGGTCAGTTCTCTTGACGTGATAGACGCGAATGCCCTGCTGGTTTCCACCGAGAAGAGGCTGGCCGAGACCCATTACAACTACCAGTACTCCCTTCTCAAGCTGAAAAGGTCGATGGGCGAGTCGCTTTATGAGAGTTGAAGGCGAAAGTCAAAAGGCGACGAACCAGTAATGAATTAATGTTTTTGGAAAGTCAGAAGGCATGTATTTATTCTGACTTCTGATTTTATTCACGTGAGCGAACACCCATGACCCTGCCGGAATTTTCCATCAAAAGAAAAATCACTGTATTGATGCTCATTTTTATTGTCAGTTTCTTCGGCATCCTGGCCTTTTTCCGGATCGGCCTCGACATGATGCCCGAGCTGGAATATCCCGTGGTCTCCATCATTACCACCTATCCCGGTGTAGCCTCCGAAGAGATAGAAAAACTCGTCACCCGGCCGATCGAAAATGTGATCAGCACCGTAAAGAATGTCAAAAAGCTGAATTCCGTGTCTCAGGAAGGCATCTCCTCGGTGATCGTGGAATTTGAATGGGGGACAAGACTGGACTTTGCCGCCCAGGATGTAAGAGAAAAACTGTCCTGGCTCACGGACTATCTGCCCAAGGATGCCGATTCACCTCTCGTGATCAAGTTCAATATGTCTGATTACCCCATCCTCTACTATGGCGTGACAGGCATGCAGGATACCATGACGCTGAGAAAGTTTCTCGATGACAATATCAAGTCGCGCCTCGAGAGACTCGATGGGGTGGCTTCCGTCTACGTGCTTGGCGGGTTGGAGCGCGAAATCAACATTATGGTCGACCGCGATAAACTCGCCTCCTTCCGGATTTCTCTCGATCAACTGATGATTCGTCTCGCCAGGGAGAACGTGAATGTATCCGGCGGCCACGTGAAAAAGGGCCACAAGGAATACCTGGTCCGCACGATGGGGGAGTACCAGGATATCAATACGATCAGGAATACCATCATCGCCATGCCGGGAGGGTCACAGGTGTATTTGAGAGACGTGGCAGAGGTGGTGGACAGTTTCAAGGAGCAGCGCAATGTGGCCCGGACGAATCACCAACCGTCTGTGGCCATGATGGTGATGAAACAGTCCGGCGCCAATACAGTCTTCGTGACGGACAAGGTAAAACGGGCGCTCGAGGATCTCAAGGGAAACATCCCTGCCGATATCAGGTTTTTTGCCGCCATGGACCAAGGCAAGATAATAACGCAGGTTACGAGAAACACCCGGCAGAACGCGATCCTGGGAGGGGTCCTGGCGATCCTGATGATCTTCGCGTTCCTCCGGGATTGGCGCCCCACCATGACCATTGCCTTCGCCATCCCGCTTTCCATCGTCACCACCTTTATCGGCATGTATGCCCTCGATTACACCCTCAATATCATGACCCTTGGCGGCATGGCCCTCGGGGTCGGGATGCTCGTGGACAACGCGGTCGTGGTAATAGAAAATATCTTCCGCCATCTCAAGGAAGGAAAGCTGGATCGAAATGAGGCGGCCAGGGTCGGGGCGGAAGAGGTAGGGATGGCCATTACCGCCTCTACGCTGACCACCATCGCCGTTTTCCTGCCCATGACCCTCTCCAGCGGTATCGCAGGCCGTCTCTCCCGTCCGCTCGCGGTAACGGTGACAATTGCGCTCTTATCCTCCCTTTTTGTGGCCCTGACCATTGTGCCCATGATTTCATCAATCCTCTTCAAAAGGGGCAACGACACGAAAAAAGGACCGGCCTACAACGAGCGATTCACCCGGATGAAGGGGCTTTACGTTGCCATCCTGCGTTGGTCTCTGGCCCATCGGGCGAAGGTACTCCTGGGCGCTCTGGGGATTTTTGTCCTCAGCCTCCTGATCCTGCCCCTGCTGGGCCGTGAGTTTATGCCGAAACAGGATATTCCCCTGATGCTGATGAAGATAAATATGCCTGTGGGCACCGAGCTGGAAGAGACCAGCCGCGTGGTGCGGGATATAGAAAACATCATTCTCCAGCAGCCGGAAACGGAATTCGCTGTTTCTTTCATCGGTCTTTCCACGGAAAGGAAGATCGACGTGGCCTGGGGATCAGGCACCTCCGATGTGAATGAAGGACAGATCTTCGTGCGGCTCACCGATAAGGATCAACGTAGGAAAACCGCCGAAGAGGTGGCCGATTTTGTCCGGAAAAGCATCCCGAAAATCAGGGGCGCCGAGATAGATTTCTTTGACATGGGACAGATGCTCTCAGGCGCGATGGGGGATCAAAGTCCCATCGCGATCAAGGTCTTTGGCCGGGATCTGGCGGTGATTAACCGGATCGCCGAGGAAATTGCCGCGGCGGCAAAGACGGTCCCCGGGACCCGGGATGTGGATACGAGCCTCAAGATCGGCAAGCCGGAGATTCAGCTCCTGGTCGATCGGGAAAAGGCATCTCAACTGGGACTGCCTTTGGGTCAGATTGCCGATACCGTAAAGGCATCAATGCTGGGAGTAGTACCCACGCGCTTCCGGATAGGCGGAGATGAATATGACATCCGGGTCCGGCTAAAGGAACGGGATCGCGCTCAGCTGGCCGACATAAAAAACATCAAGCTGGTGTCCCCTGCGGGTGGCGTTATTGCCCTGGAACAGGTGGCGGCTATTGAGGAAAAGCTGGGACCAATCAAGATATTCAGGGAATCCCAGGAGCGAAAGGTAACCGTGAGGGCCAATACCTTTGACCGCGACGTGGGCGGCATCGTGGAGGATATTAAGGAACTGGCGAAGAAGATATCCGTGCCGGTGGGATATATCGTCGAGTATGGCGGCACCTACCAGGATATGCAGGAGGCCTTTTCCTCCCTTTTCTGGGCGCTGCTGATCGCGATTCTCATCATCTACATGATTATGGCCGCCCAGTTCGAGCATTTGGGACATCCCCTGGTAATCATGTTTGTGGTGCCTCTTTCCTTCACCGGGGTTGTGATCGGCCTGCTTTTGTTCAACAAGACGATTTCCGTTCCTGCTTTCATGGGGTTTATCATCCTGGGCGGGGTGGTGGTGAATAACGGGATCGTCATGGTGGATTATATCAATCAGCTCAGGCGAAAGGGGATAGACTCATATCAAGCCGTTGTAGAGGGGGCTTCCGTGAGGTTGAGGCCGGTCTTGATTACCTCCCTGACCACCGTCCTGGGAACCCTGCCCATGGCCCTGAGTACGACCCAGGGGGCGGAACTGAGATCTCCGATGGCGATTTCCCTGGCCTTCGGCCTCCTGTTTGCGACAATATTGACGCTGGTGATTATTCCTGTGATCTACTGTATCTTCAACAGGATTCAGCCCGTGCCTTATAAAGGTGGCGAGGTAGATAGATTATAGTCTTTTAGACTCTTG
>JAXMLI010000130.1:0-3700 GCA_034368785.1 Smithellaceae bacterium
TTATGGTTAAGTTCCTTAAGAAGTGTCAAACTCACCATTTTGTCATTCCGGACTTGATCCGGAATGACAAAATGGTGAGTTTTTACGAGTTCGTCATACATGGTGTACCCCTAAATGCCTTCAGCCTACCTAGTCACATGTAGCGTTTTATCGTCGCGATGGCCAGTCGATCACATACATTTTCTGCCATATCGGAAATATACTCAATATGATAGGCGAAATAGCGCATGTGTATCTTGTTGCACAGCTTTAATTCCATCCGGAACGCCCTGCGCTTGATCCGGTCGGCCAGTCGGTCGGCCTCCTTTTCGTAGAAGATCACCTTGTTGATATTGTCGCGGACCTCCTGGAGATCACGGAAATACGATCTTATGGCCTTTACCATGGCCGTTACTGCCGCCGCGGAGATGTTGCCCAGCTCAATGTACAGGCCGTGAAGTTCCTCGGCAATCTCCGGGATCTCCACGGAGAATTGCTGGAGAGTCTCCTCCATCAGGTTGAGAACATGATCGGTACTCTCAATCAGGCCCAGGACGTCTCCCCGGGACTCGGGGATCAGGGTTTCCGTGTAAAGGCTCGTTTCGATCTCGCGCCTCAGGTCATCCGCCTTGCCTTCCAGGGCGGATATCTCTTCCAGGCAGACGTTCAGTTTTTCCTCCCCGCCGGAAAGGTAACACTTGATGCCTGCCTGGAAGCTCAGAGCGCCCTTTTCTACCGTGGCAAGAAATTCTTCGATCTGGTTCTCCAGACTCTTTGTTTTCTTGAAGATTAAGAACATATCGTATTTCCTGGTTGTCTATTTCAGCTGAAAATAAGGCAGGCATCTTGCCTGCCGGGGTCAGGTCAAGCAGGATGCTTGACCTGTTGTCTCAGGAATATCTCTTTATCGTGGCAATGGCCAGCCGGTCGCAAACACGTTCCGCCTGCCAGACAATTTCTTCAATATGATGGGCGAAATAGCGTAGATGGAATTTATGGTCCAGGTCAATATCCGAACGAAAGACCTTTCGCTTGATCCAGTCGGCGGCACGGACCGTCGTCTTTCTGAGTTCTATCACCTCCTCGATTTTTCCGCGCACCAGATTCGGCTTTCTGAAGTAGGCCCGGATCGCCGCTACCATGGCCTCTACCGTGCTGATAGCGTCTTGACAAAGCCCCTGATATGAGCCGGTCAGTTCCGGCAGGATAGCGGGCATTTCCACGGAAAACTGTTTAAGGGTCTGATTCATCCGGTCAAGGACCTCGTCGGAGTTTTCAATGAGTCCGAGGATATCACCTCGCCATTCACGCATCCCTTCATTGTTGAAGAGCTTCCCCTCCACAATGTTGAGCTGCGCGTCCGCCTTGTTTTCCAGTTTGGCCAGAATATCGAGGCGGGTGTTGAATTCGTCCTCCCGGCCCTCAAGATAGAACTTCACCCCCTGACAGAAGAGCAGACCACCGCGGATAATCATGTCAAGGTAGATATCGATATCCCCTTCGAGGTCCGTGTTTTTAAGAAGATCAAGCTTCAAATTGTCCTGCCTTTTAAGTAGGGCCGGCCGCGCCGACCCTTATTCGGGCCGTCATCAAGCCAGAAGCCTGGTAATCAAGGGGGAGATAAAATACACGATGAAGGCAATCGTTGCCCCGTACATCATCGGGTGTACATCGGTGCCTTTTCCCCTGACCAGCTTGATAAAGGTGTAAATGATAAAACCGGCGCCAATGCCGTTGGTTATGCTGTAAGTAAAGGGCATAATAGTAATCGCCAAGAGAGCGGGAAAGCCCTCTTCGAAGTCGCCAAAAGGGATATCCTTGATGATGGAGCACATGTAAAAGCCCACGAGAATCAAGGCAGGCGCCGTGGCCTGGGCCGGGATCGTACCGGCCAGGGGGGAGATAAAGAGACAGAGGAGGAAGAGGACGCCCACGACCACGGCCGTCAAACCCGTCCGCCCGCCTTCGGCGACGCCGGAGGCGGATTCGATATAGGTGGTGACGGAGCTGGCGCTGGAAAGGCCGCCGAAGACAGCGCCCAGCGAGTCCACCAGCAGTACTTTCTTCAGCCGGGGCAGACGGCCTTGCTTATCAAGAAAGCCGCCTTCGCCGCCAACGCCGATGACCGTCCCCATGGTATCGAAAAAATCCGCCATCATGATGGTAAAAATGGTGATGACCGCGGTAATGAATCCGACTTTAAAAAAGATATCGAAATTAAGGCCGGCGCCGAAGGTGGAAAAATCGGGCCAGGCAAAGATGTCTGTCGGAATCACCGCCACCCCGGGCGTGGTGAAGACCGTCAGACCCGAGGCATGGTTGATGACGATGGCAATAATGGTAGTGACGAGAATTCCCAGGAGCAACCCGCCCTTAACCTTTCTTGCCATCAGGTAGGAGGTGATCAGGAGGCCCAGGATGGTCACGAAGACCGCCAGGTTGTCCAGATTGCCCATGGTTCCCGGGATTCCGGTGCCGCTTTTCACAATGCCGCCGTTAAACAGGCCGATGAAGAGAATGAAAAGCCCGATCCCGACCCCGATGGCCCGTTTGAGGGAAAGAGGGATCGCGTTCATCACCGATTCCCTGAGACCCGTAATGACCAGGAGGGTGATGATCAACCCCTGGATGAAGATAACCCCCATGGCGGCCTGCCAGGGAAGTTTCATTCCCACGATGAACTGAAAGGCCACCACGGCGTTCAGTCCCATCCCGGAGGCGAGGGCAAATGGATAGTTGGTCAACAGGCCCATCGCGATAGAGAGCAGGCCCGCGGCCAGACAGGTGGCCGCCAAAGTGGGGGCAAAGCCTGGCCCCAGGTCCTTCAGGTCAGGAATACCGGTGAAATTAAGGATGGCCGGATTGACGAAGATGATATAGGCCATGGTCATGAAAGTGGTTAATCCGGCAATGATCTCTGTCTTTACGGTGGTCTTGTTTTCGCTCAGCTTGAAGAATCTTTCCAGCATGTTCCCCTCCCCAATTAGAATCTGGTCGCACGATAAAAGGACGTCGAGGGGTGATAATACAACCGCCGGATAAATGCAATACCAAAGTGGTTTTAATTCGCCGCATATTTTCTGTTTCTTTTATTGTTATCATGATGTTATAAATCAGCGATCTTTGCTAATTGGCGCGTAAACGCTAAAAGGAGGCCTTGGGAAGGGCCGTGCCAGATTCCTCCCCTTCACGGGAGGCTTTGGGAATGGCACTGATTGTTTCCTCCCCCTTCACGGGGGAGGTTAGGAGGGGGATGGGGTTTTGGGGACGGAGTTCTCATCTGACCCCATCCCCACCCCGACCCTCCCCGTGAAGGGGAGGGAGATTGGGGTTATAGGTCTCCCCGTTAAGGGGAGGGAGGAGTCCCGGCAACGACAGGCCTTGTGCCTCAAGAAGTACCGAAGCGAAACGATTGCAGTTCTCTAACCGGACATTCGTGACATAAACCCAGATAATCTTGAAAATCTACCGTGTAAAATAATTGGATAAAGATATGCTCAAAAAAGGACTTTCCCCCAATAAATTCCTGGCCTGGACAGGTCTGATCTTTTTAAAAATACTCGGCTGGCGCGTGGAGGGTAAAATTCCCGATCTTGAAAAGTATGTCATCATTGCCGCTCCGCACACTTCGAACTGGGATTTCCCCATCACCCTGGCCCTTACCTTCGCTTTAAAGATCAAAATCTACTGGATGGGCAAGGCCGCCTTGTTCCG
This sequence comes from Smithellaceae bacterium, assembly GCA_034368785.1. Taxonomy (GTDB): domain Bacteria; phylum Desulfobacterota; class Syntrophia; order Syntrophales; family CAMTWB01; genus CAMTWB01. Next base: position 3,694 of record JAXMLI010000130.1, read on the forward strand.
CTGGCCC
>JAXMLI010000131.1:0-12396 GCA_034368785.1 Smithellaceae bacterium
AAGCGTTCTCCAATTTCCTTGAGCTTTGCTCCGCTATACTTCTGGTAGAAAAAGATGCTCACCCTTCTTGTCAAATCTCCATTTTCGCCAAGGTCCATTTTTTGGGGGGGGGGGCATGAATAGCTTTAATGCTCTCCACCAATCATTTCCTTGAAAACTGAACAGGCAACCAGAATAAATCTTCTATCTGAAATGATCTTCTATGCCGGCTGCCTTGATAATGGACATCAGGGTCCCTTTTGGCATATCCTTCTTGTGATACGGGACGATAACACGCTTTTTTGTCTCTTTGTTGAGATATACTCTGTGGCTTCCGGTCTGATGGTCAAGAATAAATCCATGCTCTGAGAGAATCCTGATAAGTTTTTCAGATGTTAACGCAGGGAGTTTAGGCATATTGAAGGGTCAGCATTCCTTCAAAAGTGTTCGTATCATCCAGAAAAGCTTCACCATGTTTTTTCATGCTGTCAAGGTATGCTTTTATGGCATCCTCTGCCATTTCCCTGGCTTCTTTTATGTCTTCGCCATAGGTTATGCATCCTGGTAAGGAAGGCACTATAACGGTATATCCACCCTCTGGTTCAGGCCTGAGAATGATCCTAAAAGATGCTTTTCTTGCTTTCATCGCCGTGCTCCTTTTTAGAATGAAAAGAGGGGTCAGGTCTCAACGGGCTGTTGCCCAACGTTAATTTTACCATGCCACGGTTTTTCCCTTGGTGCCCTCAAGTTCTTTGCAAAGAAAGCTCAGCATGCCCGCGAGACGTCAAAAACAGCAGATTTGAGAAGAATGCTGGAAGATACAGGGCCTTGATCAGAGTAATTTTTGCTGCGGCGCCTCTTACTGCAATGCTTTCCTTCTGCCGGGCGGTTTTCTTTACCAATACCTGGATGTTCTGGATTGCACAGGTAAGATACTCTTGAATACGCATTTTCCAAAGACCCCGCCACCGTGCTCGGTCAAATCCGTAGCGTGTGGCTCTGGCAAAGGATCGTTCCATAAGATGCTGCCGGGTTTTTATGTCCCGCCGCGACTTGGCGGAACGGCTGGCCTCGCGCATCATATCAATTGCCTCTTGTCGTAGATGGCGCTTGATCGTCCGTCCGGATTTATTCTTTGTGCATTGTTCTCTGAGCCGGCAGGCGGCGCAAACTTTCCTGGGTGCAGCGTAATCGCTGCTCTGCCTTTCCTTATGCAGTGATTTCGGCTTGAGCTGGTTGCCTGATGGGCAGCGGTATGTATCAGTAGCCGGGTCATAAAGAAAATGCTCTTCGGAAAAAATTTCTTTAGTTACCGCCTTCTTCCTCTGTGCTGCCCCCAGATCGGTGATATGTGCCGCGATGCCTTGGTCGTGACAGGCAAGGAAATTTTCAATAGTGCCATACTTACTATCTGCAACGATGGTTTCGGCCTTGGTTCCTGTTACTGTGCAGTGTTTCTCAAACAGTGGCAACATCAGATGCGCCTCATTGACATCACCCGGTGCTGCATCGGTTGCCGTGATGATTTCGCTTTGCCCATCAACCGCCCGATGCACCTGGTAGGTGAGCTTAGCTTTTCCCCGGTTGACTATCGCTGCATCCGGATCGGTAGTGGACATATAACGGTCGTTTGTTTTTTTGTAGCTCTTGGAAAAGGCATTCTCTTCGCTTATCTCCTCCAGGCGGGATTCCAGCTTCTTGTAGGTCTTGCGCAGCTGGTGCTTCAGGTTCCTGGTGTCAATGATCGAATTATTGGAGGCATCGGCTTCCACCAGACTGGAATCAACAAATATCTTGCTCCCCTCTACGAGACCAGCTTCCACACATTGAACGACAATGCGCTCGAAGAACTCCTGGAAAACTTCCATGCCCCACCGCTTCCGGGCCTTGGATAAGACGCTGTGATTGGGTATCTCGGTGTCAAGGTCATAGCCAAGAAACCATAACCAGTCCATACGCTCCGGCAGGGTGTCTATCAGCTCTCGCTCAGAGCGTACATTGTAGAATATCAACAAGAGCATCAGCTTCAGTATGATCGGCGGGGGAATGGAAACATTGCCGTTGTTGCCATAGCAGTCTTTAACTTTTGCGTAAGCAAAGTCAAAGTCTATAAGCTCATCGACTTTCCTCAAGGGGTGGTTTTTTCTAACGCGATTATCGATGTCGATGCCCACATAGAAGAGGCTGGTTTGAGGTCGTGGCTGCTTTCCCATCATGGTCGTTGACTCCAAATATCATGATTAATGTTGCAGCTTTATAGCATTTTTGCTAACTTTACGCTATGATTATTTGGGCAACAGCCCGTCAACATCTGACACCGCCCAGTACAACCTCCAGCCTGCTTATCATTATCCTCAATTGCTGATCTTCTCCGGCTTTTAATTCCAAACGCCGGCTTGTCTGCGATACCGCCGCGGCGCTTATCCCGAAATGTTCTCCAATTTCCTTGAGCTTTACTCCGCGATACTTCCGGCAGAAAAAAATGCTCACCTTTCTTGTCAAATATCCATTTTCGCCAAGTTCCATTTTGACTGCACTTACGATCTCATCCATCGAAGGCCAGGATGTCAGCTTCTTCACAGCAGGGACATTACGCTCTGCCTCGCTCCCCCACTTGTCACCTTCAAAGAAGTTAATGTCAAGAGTTGAGACCTGACCCCAATGGATACTACCCCACCTGGATTATCTGATTCAGACGTCGGCATACATCAGCAAAGGGCACATCCGGCAACCTCTTGAGCGGATGTACCCTTGACCCGCGCATACGCCAGTCGAAAGATTTTGGCTGGTGGCAGAGTACGTAACTGGTTTTCCCAGCCTTACTCCGGCCTTTGGCCTGCCCGATAGCAACGGCAAAGGGGTTGTCGGCATTATATTCCGCTGTGGTCATGGGTAAGCCGATGACCAGGGATGTCATGTTGTTGAAGTTGCAGGGAGAAAGCACCAGAAACGGGTGCACATCGCGTATTTCCTGCCCTGCCTGGGGATTGCAATCGATCCAGATGACATCCTGCCGAGCCGGCACCCACGGGTGGCTGCCTTTGGTGTTTTTGCGTGTCGTTACCACCGCTCAGCCCCAACAGCCCGCCCCTGCATTACCTCGCCTCCATGCCGCGCCGGGTCAAACCTGGCCAGGCGTTGATCCAGAGTCAATTCAGCATCCTCTAATGGCCGGATCACGATGGTCCTGTCTTCCACTGAAATGCGCACACGTTGATCGACATGTAATTGCGCTGCGCGAGCCACCGCTGCAGGCAGGCGAACACCCAGGTTGTTTCCCCACTGCTTGATATCCAACACGGCTTCGGTCATAGTAACCTCCTCACGACTACTATTTAATGTTTAGACATAGTCTAAACATTAAATTTTGACCCGTCAAGCAGAAAAGGGCACGAGGGGGTCAGGAATAAAGGGGTCAGGTCTCAACATCTGACACCGCCCAGTAGAACCTCCGGCCTGCTTATCGTCATCTTCAATTGCTGATCTTTTCCGGCTTTTAATTCCAGCCTCCGGCTTGTCTGCGATACCGCCGCGGCGCTTATCCCGAAAGGGACTATTTAAGGGACGTAGTAGTTATTCAGGTTCATAGGGACAGAGGCACAAAGTTCTCTTGCCAATCTGAACCAATTGCAAAACCCACGCGGACGCGACGGAGCGCGTCCCTCCAGTCTCCAAAAACATGCCTGTTCCATCGCCTTTTGGAGGGCCACGCTCAGTCGTGACCGTCTTTGCCGTGTGTTCTGCACCTGGCTAATCTGCTTCATTATTCCCTCTACCATACGCACCAAGTTTAACACCTTTTCATCATTTCCCATCTTCAAGGAAAACCTGCGACTCGCTTCCGAGATTGCCGTCTCCCGCATGTCAAGCAGACGCGCTATTTCCCGCAGTTTCATCCCGCTATATTTGTGGCTTAAAGAGACACTCGCCTGCCTTGCCAGCCTTTCATTTCCGCTAAATACGGCTTTCACCCCCCCGGCTATGATCTCTTCCGCATCAAACACCAGGTCGGCGTAGTGGACCAGGAGCGAATGGGGGACGTTCATCAAAGTATCAATGGACTATAAAACTGTGCAAAGTAAAGGGTGAAAAGTTAAGAGTGAAGCGTAAGTCGTGAGGCGTATAAGTGCAAGAGGCAGAAACCAAAAAAATGTATTGAGTGTTGTGTTTTGGGTTGTGGGTTGTGGGTTGTGGGTTGTGGAACTGCAAATAAGTTGAACTTTAAGCGCTGGTTTCGTTAAGATAAAGTCATTCCCTGTTGCGGTTTTCTGACACGAAACTTCGTGCTTAGTGCAATGACAATAGCTTCGGATTCCAAATCCCGGCTATGACAAGCAAGCACATCGCGCAAAAGCACTATTCTCTCAGATCTTGGCAGGTTTTCCAAACGTAAGACACCACAATGCGGCTTCCCTTGTCGCCAGATCATTTCCTCAAAATCGTTGTCGGTCGTAATAATAATTCTGCGCTCCCTCACAGCCCAGCTCAAAATCTCATCGTCGTTCATTCTTGGGTCCTTCTGGCCGACCTCGACTACGTCATGCCCGAGCTGAATCAACCAACGAGCTACGACCCCACTTGCGTTGACATCTAACAAGAAATTCATAGCGTCTATCCAGCAGCAACCCGATCAAAAACTTTCTCTCTGGCCACCATATGATGAGCATAGAGCAATGCAGCACGGAGATCATCCGGTTCAAGTAGGGGATAGTCCTGTAGGATCTCTTCTTCTGCAGCCCCTCTGGCCAGTAGCTCCAATATCATTTCAACAGATATTCTCAGGCCGCGAATAAGAGGTTTTCCACAAAGAACCTCTTTATTAAAGGTGATTCGGTTTAGTAGATCCTGCATAGTTGTCCTCCAAGGATAGCCTTTACATAAATAGAAGTTTATAGATGTATAATCAAGTTTTCAACGTAAGTAAAGTGCGAAGAGCGCGAGGGGTCAGGTCTCAACATCTGACACCGCCCAGTAGAACCTCCAGCCTGCTTATCATCATCTTCAATTGCTGATCTTCTCCGGCTTTTAATTCCAACCTCCGGCATGCCTGCGATACCGCCGCATCCCTTATCCCGAAACGTTCTCAAATTTTCTTGCATGGGAAAACGGAACAGGTGCCTATTTTCCTATTCCTTCACGCGGTAGACTGGCGGATGAGCTTCCGTATCGGCGCGATGGGCGGAAAGATCGGCCGCCACGACGTCAACCTTATGGGTCAGGTCTTGGATTGCAACCGTATGGGCGCTTGTCTGGGTCGTCAGGGCGTCAACCTTATGGGTCAGGTCACGGATTGCGAGGGTGTTTTCGTTTGTCTCCGCAGCCACCGCGTCGAGCTTATGTTCGAGGCAATCCATGCGTTTGTCCAGTCGTGTCTCAACCCGATCGATCTTTTCCGAAAGCAGCTGGTGGCCTTCTACAACAATGTCAAGCTTGTGTTGAATCGAATCAGCGAAGGCACCGACGTGGCGGGCGATCATGCCATCGATCTTTTCAAAGTCATTTTCGTTCATTTTCGACCTCGTGAGACGAGGGGTCAGGTCTCAACATCTGACACCACCCAGTACAACCTCCAGACTGCTTATCGTCATCTTCAATTGCTTATTTTCCCCGGCTTTTAATTCCAACCGCCGGCTTGCCTGCGATACCGCCGCATCCCTTATCCCGAAACGTTCTCAAATTTTCTTGAGCTTTGCTCCGCTATACTTCCGGCAGAAAAAGATGCTCACATTTCTTGTCAAATCTCCCTTTTCGCCAAGTTCCATGTTGACTGCACTTACGATGTCATCCATCGAAGGCCAGGAGGTTTCGAGGGTCAGGTCTATTAATTTAGCGTTTTACGAGGCGTGGGGCATCAAGGAAGAAAACGCAGTTTCAATCCGATGACTGCAATCGATAAATTACGCAGCTATTTTTTTTCAGAAGATCGAATACGAACACCCATTGGTGTGATCACCGTAAAGGCTTTTGCTAATTCCTGAGAATGCTTACTAATAACAGAGGTAACGATTGCGGCTTTCTTAGCGGGAGTCAATCCTGCCAATCTGATGAGAACAATACCTGCTGAAAGACGTCTCAGACGAAACACTAAATCTCCAAAGTCTTTATCCGATGTTAATAACAGAGATCCCTCTTTGTTGGCCAATTCAAGTACGATGTCATCGGAAATACCCGGTGCCATTTCAGCAATGTAGGTGACGGAATATCCTTCTTCACGAAGACGAACAACAATTTCTTTGTCGACACCTTCATCCGCGAGGAGGTTCATGCCACCGCCTCGGCAGGATAAACAACATCACCACGCAAAACTCCCGCGGTATATGTCAGTGCAGCCTGAATCCCTTCGCGTGTGAGGCGTGGGTGGGATTCGAGTATTTGTTCTATAGATTCACCGGCAGCAAGTTTTACCAGAATAAGCTCCACCGTTATACGTGATCCAGCAATAACAGGTTTTCCCATCATTATAGTCGGGTCTGAAATAATCATATTTGTTTGCATTTTTTACCTCTCTTATAATTTAGCGTTTTGCTGGGCGAGTCGAGGGGTCAGGTCTCAACATCTGACACCGCCCAGTACAACCTCCAGCCTGCTTATCATCATCTTCAATTGCTGATCTTCTCCGGCTTTTAATTCCAACCTCCGGCTTGCCTGCGATACCGCCGCATCGCTTATCCCGAAACGTTCTCCAATTTCATTGAGCTTTGCTCCGCTATACTTCCGGCAGAAAAAGATGCTCACCTTTCTTGCCAAATCTCCATCTTTGCCAAGTTCCATGTTGACTGCACTGACGATGTCATCCATCGAAGGCCGAGAAGTCAGCTTCTTCCCAGCAGGGACAGTACGCTCTGCATCGCTCTCCCACTTGTCACCTTCAACGAAGTTAATGTCAAGAGTTGAGACCTGACCCCTACCTTCTTAATTCTAGAAATAGCTCCACCGCCTGAGAGGCGTCGGGGTTGTCGGGGGCAATGCCCCTTATTACCTTAGGATCACGCGAAACTCTCCAGGCTATTTCAAGGGCGGAGTAAAGATAACTGCGGGACAGCCATGACAAATAACCCGGAGTCTGCCTCTCCATGGTATAGTCTTTTTGCCGTGATTCCCGCATGATGTAGCTGTCGTCGATTTTGGCTAATGTCCTCGCCTGTTCAAGGGCATCGCCCTTTCGGCCCGTAAGCAGATAGTGCATGGCCAGGGAATATCTCAGCGGTGCGTTTACCGGATAAGCGGCGGCTGCCTTTTTCAATTCCTTTTCCGCCGGCCCTGGTTCGCCCCCCCTATCATACATTTTACCAAGGGCCAGGTGATAATCCGGGTTTGTGGGTTCGAGAGAAATTGCTTTTCCCAAGTGGAATAAGGCCTTTTCCGCTGCCTCCTTTTTTCCGGGGGCGGTTGCGGGTATGGGTGAGTTGAGAGACTGCATGGCCGCCGACCATTTTCCCAACCGGTCATAGAGATCGGACAGCGCGCGCTGATAGAGAGAGTTGCTTGGCGACAGGGCGGCAGCTTTATTCAGCGATTCGATGGCGGCAAGATAAGCCGGCATGGTGCTTTCCGAAATTGGCAGGGCATCGAGACCTTCAGTCGTCTTGTCATCGAGGATGCGGGAAACCTGCCGGTAGCGATAGTCGGCGGCCAAGTCCCGGACGGGGAAGGACAGCATGACAATGGCGAGGAGAATGATTGTGGCACAGATTACCAGGTCTCTCCATTTTTGACTTACCTTTTCGCCCTCTCCATCTCCCGACGAGGGTGCGGGTTCCATGCTTCGAGTATCGGAATACCCGGATTTGTTGTTGGCTGTTATATTAAAGATCGCGGCGTAGGTTATGGCGCAGACAACCGCAAAGAGGAGGGCGTTGGCGGGGATATGGAGATTGAAGTCGACGAAGCTATGGGCGGCAATAGCCACGCAGGAAGAAAGGCCGCCCGCGCCCAGGCATTTGCCGAACATGCCACGCTTTTCCTTCCAGCGCCGGAAAAGGGGCAGGGAAAAAAACAGCGCCATTGCCGCGGCAAGCAGGAATCCGACGATGCCAATGTCGGTCAATAACTCCACGTAATCGTTATGGGCATGGTCGAAAATAATCCGGGGCATGGTCGTCTGGTAGCGCATGTATACATCTTCAAAGGTGCCGAGTCCCGTACCAAAGGCAGGGTAATCCCGCGCAATCCCCAGAGAGTCCTGCCAAACGCTGAGCCTGCTCACGTGATCCAGTTCGAGATCGGCAAATCTCCGTTCCAGCCCGGCCCAGGAGGCAAACACCACCGCCGCCAGGATGACCGCCGCCAGGAGCGCCAGCAGCGCCGTTTTTTTCCTTAACGATCTTCGCCTTCGGGTGATCCGGGCGAAAAAGATGGCCGAGAGGACAAAGCTGATAATGCCGCCCCGCGAAAAAGTCATGAAAAGGGCGGCCGTCATGATCAGCAACAGGAGGAAATACAAGGTAAAGGACTCAAGTTTGTCGCTTGCCCAGAAGCGAGCGATTCTGGCCCTTAAAGGAACATTGGGCAGGGTCTTCAAGTCAGGGGCGGCATGGATAAGCAGACCCATGCCGAGCGGTATGGCCATCGCCATGTAACCGGCAAAATTGTTATAGCTGATATAGGGACCCCAGATTCTCACTCCGGATTTCAGGATCTCGTCAACGGGATAGATCCAGTAGATACGCCCGTTCCAGGTCGCTTTCTGAAGGACAGCGAAAATCACCAGGAAAAAACCCATGAAAAGGATCGTCTTTACAAGCGAAGCCACCTGCGCCTTCGTCCGGTAGTGGCTGACGATGACAAAAAAAACGGCGGCATAGGAAAGAAATAAAAACAGCGCTTGCCTGGTGGCAAGGGGGTTCAGAGAGACGGGATGATATGTTCCGGGCGGATAGTTGCCGAAGTCCCGGTATGTTGCGAGCGCGGCGGGCGAGATTACCCGCAACAGGGATTCCGGGAGGGGAAGCATCTGGAGGAGGATGAAGATGACCAACAGGGCGAAAAGTATAATTTGGTAAATTTGGGGACACAATACCAATTTCTGGTGAAATTGGGTTATGTCCCCGAATTTATCGGCGGATGTTTCAAGCGTTTTCTTGATGAGATAGAGAAAGAAGATGGAAAAGGCCGTTATTTCCATTACGGATACAGACCATTGCTGGACCGTCCCGAAGGCGAGCGGGGTAAAGATCAGCAGGAAGAGGATGCCTTTTTCGATGATCTTGTCAATAATTGTCATTCTATTAGTGCAAAAACCCCTTACCGCCCTTTACAAAAGGGAGGATGAAGGGGCGAAATGGGGTTATGTCCCGGATTTTCCCCCGATTTACGATATCTTTCTATATGCGGGCAAAATACGGACGGATGACTCTCTGGAACCAGGGTCTGTCTGACACCCGCGCGGGGGCAATAGCGGTCACCGGTTCCCACGCCGGTATCGGGCGGTTTTCAATGATGGCTTGGGGAATAGAGGTTGTCAGGGCCGTCGCCCTTTCCTTCCCGATCAAATCCGCGGCGATGCCGGCCGCTTCCGCCAGCAGCGCCGGCCTGAGGTCGGCGGAATGGCCGTCGGAGGCGATGGCGTGGACAAGATTATGAGAGAGGAGATAGGCGGAAAAATCCCTCGCCTCCGGCCCGAAGCCGCCGGTGACGCTTGTGGCCGTTATCTGGACCATGATGCCGCTTTGCACGGCAGCGGCCAGCGCCTCCCGATGATTGATAAACCAGGTATTTCTCTCGGGATGGACGATAATCGGCCTCATGCCCGCATCGAGAAAAGACAAAAGAAAGGCGTCCCAGTGGGAGGGAACGGAAAGAGGAGGAAACTCGGCGAGGAAATACCGTCCGTTATTGATCGTGAGATACCCTCCCGGCTTGAGACAGGCCTGCATCTCCGGGGAAACGGCCACTTCGGCGCCGGTACAAATGCGCAGTTCCAGCCCCTCCTTCTCTATCGCTTCATTAAGCGCGGCAACAGCGGCCAGGATATCAGCGCCGGCGCATTCATAGGTTCCCGGTTTGAAGTGAGGCGTGGCGACGATTGTCCGCACACCTTCCGCCGCCGCCCGGAGGCACATCTCCATGGCCTCGTCGAGAGATTCCGGCCCGTCATCCAGGCCGGGCAGTATGTGACAATGGATGTCGATCATGCTGCTTTTCTCCTTTTATTTTTCCCGTCGGAATAATAGTCGGCATAATAGGGATAATAATAGTAGCTCTTCTTTGTCGTATCGATCTTGTTCAGCACAACCCCCAGGATCTTCGCGTTGATCCCCTTTAAAAACTGCACCCCTTTCTGGATGATGTCCCGCGGGGTTTTCCCGCCCCAGGTCACCATGATCACGCCGTCGGCGAGACTGGATAAAATGAGGGGGTCGGAAAACGCGAGGAGCGGCGGGGAATCGAGGATTATTCTGTCAAATCGTTCCCTCAAGAGCAACAAGAGGTCCTTCATTTCCTCCGATCCGAGAAGCTCCGAGGGATTCGGGGCCAGAGCGCCGCCGGTCATGATGGCGAGATTCGGATACTTGTCTATCTTTTTGAGGGCGGCAGACAGGTTGGCGGGCTCGACGATCGTGTCGCTCAAGCCTGTTTCATTTTCTATGCCGAACATATCATGGAGGGAGTGACGCCTCATGTCTCCATCGATGACCAGCACCTTTTCGCCCATCTGGGCCATCGCCACGGCCAGGTTCGCGGCGGTGGTGGTCTTGCCTTCACCGGGTGTGGCACTGGTAACGAGGATGACCTTCAGCTGTTTGGCGGAAGGTGAAAGCATCAATCCCGTGCGTATCGTCCGGAAAGACTCCGCCGTAGCCGATCTCGAATCCGGGTTCATGTAAATAGGCCCCTCTTTCTCCTTGGAGAAAGGAACAATGTCGAGGAAGGGAAGGTTGAGCCTTTTGTCCACGTCTTCGGACGTTTTGATGGTGTTATCCATATAGTCGGTAAAGAAGGCGACAAAGACGCCGCCGAAACTTCCCACGAGCAGGGCCAGCAGAAGGTTCAGCCCTCTTTTGGGCTTGACGGGAAACTTGGGAATCACGGCGCTCTCCACAACCTGGAGATTCGAGATGTTGATGCCGCCCGAGAGGGAGGCTTCCTGAAATTTTTTCAGCAGCAACTCATAGAACTGTTTATTGCTTGTCGATTCTCCCGCGATGACGTTGAAGTTGATGGCCTTTCTCGTCAGGTCCATGACCTCCTGCTTCTGGGCCTCGATGGTCCGCCGCAGTGACGTTTCCCGGCTCCTGGCGATCTCGAACTCCGTTTTGGCAGCGCTCAGCATCTTCCGGGCTTCGGCGATGATGTTCTTCTGCACCGTATCGAGCTGGGAATTGGCCCTGATCACATTGGGATGCTTGGCGCCGAATTTTTCGGCTAATTCCGAGAGTTGTCTCTTGACGCCCAGCTCTTCATTGCGCAGTCCCTGGATCACCAGGTTATTCATGACGTCGGGGACCGTGGACAGACGTTCCGGGGTGTCGATGACGCTTTCTAGCTGCTTGTATCTGATTTCCGCTTCCTGCCTTTTGGCCTCTGTCTGGACGAGCTGGGTGATCAGCTCCTGGAGCTGCTGCGTGATCACGTTCTCCTTTGTCTCGAAGGAAACCACCCCCTTGCCTTCCCGGTACTGCTGGAGCATTCTCTCCGTCGCCGACACCTTCTCCTTGGATTCCACGAGTCTCGCCGACAGCCACTCGGCGGCGTCGCGGTAGGGCTTTACCCGGATATTAAGGTTGTGCTCGATGAAGGCGTCGGCAATGCCGTTGGCCATTGTGGCCGCCACAGCAGGGTTGTCGGCGTAATAATTGATCTTCATGATGTTGTTCAGCCTTCCCGTCTCCATCTCCATGTTGTCCAATACGATATCCGTCAAGGCCTCGTCGAGTTCCGGCTTGAAAGATGAATCGGGGAAGGGATTGGCGGGTTTCGCCCTTTCCGGGAACAAGGCTCTTATTTTCATTTCGAGCATCGAGAAAATACCGTTTTCTTTCTTTTCCTTCAGTTCCAGAAAATAGGCGTTCTTATCGAGCTGCCTCTTTCTCACCACACGGTCGGCAAAGGCCCTGCTTTTTATGATCTCTTTCTGGGTGTTGAAAAACTCGGTGGGATCCTTCAATTGGATGACGGCCGCGCCTTCGACGAAGTTCATGGTCTGGTTCCTCTCCAGATCGAAAAGCACATGGGTGACGCCTTTATATACCGGCGTGGCCGTAAAGGAATATACCAGGACAATACCCATGACCATGCAGAAGAAGGTCAGGGCTACGCTCCGCCGTTTCGAAAGTATCCTCCAGTAATCCAGGAGATGGATATCGTTTTCCTGTACATTCATGTTTCTTGGTTCTCCTCAAGTTGTGACAATGCGGTAAAAAGTTCCATTTACCGTCACGAATGTCCGGTTAGAAAATTGCACTTGTCCTTATCAGG
>JAXMLI010000132.1:0-2660 GCA_034368785.1 Smithellaceae bacterium
CCCCCTTGAAGGGGGAGGAATCTGGCAGTGCCATCCTAATGCCTCCCTTGAAGGGGGGAACAAAACCCGACCACAAAAGAGTATTTATGGATGATGCAAAAATCTGGACATTGCTGAGATTGAACCAAAATAACAGCCTGATAACATTTCTCAATCGGCCTGCCTTCTGAGGAATGTCGGGATCTCCAGATCCTTAAATCCATCATCTTCAAAATAATCTCCATCCATACCCGGACCGTTCACCACCCGTTCCTTCCTGAGAAAGGTGGGGATAGACAAATCTCCCCGTTTATAGCCGCTCAGGGCGGCTACGGTTGGCATCGCCTGGTTCTTCTCCCTGGCATTTTCAAACCCCGTCGCGATTACCGTTACATGAATCTCATCGGTAATGGCGGGATCTACCGAGGTGCCAAAGATTATATTCGCGTCCTCATGGGTCTCGGCCTTTATCAGCATCGAGGCCTCGTTGATTTCGTGGAGGGACATGTCCGGTCCGCCGGTGATGTTCAGCAGCACTCCCCTGGCGCCCTGGATGGAATTGTCTTCCAGCAGCGGTGAAGATATGGCGTTTCTCGCCGCCGTCACCGCCCTGTCTTCGCCGCTGGCCGTTCCGGTTCCCATGAGGGCAAGACCCATTTCGCTCATGACGCTCTTCACATCGGCAAAGTCCAGATTGATCAGACCAGGGAGTATAAGCAGATCCGAAATGCCTTTAACCGCCTGGTAGAGAATATTGTCGGTCATCTTGAAGGCTTCCAGAAGCGGTATATCGCGGCCCGCCATCCCGAGCAGGCGCTGATTGGGGATAACGATGATGGTGTCCACTATTTTCCTCAATTCGGCAATGCCCGCCTCGGCCTGCTGATTCCGCTTTTTTCCTTCGAAGGCGAAAGGCTTCGTAACAATGGCGATGGTAAGGATGCCTAATTCCTTGGCGATCTCCGACACAATAGGCGCCCCGCCTGTCCCGGTGCCTCCCCCCTGGCCGGCGGTAATGAAAACCATATCGGCCCCTTCCAAATGGCGGCGCAGGAGATCATGGGATTCGATGGCGGCCCTTTTACCTATCTCGGGATTCGATCCCGCGCCCAATCCTTTGGTTACATCGGCGCCCAGCTGGATCTTGTTGATCGCCAGAGATGATCCCAGGGCCTGGGCATCAGTGTTCGCGGCAATGAAATCCACTCCGCGCAGGTTATAGGAAATCATGGTATTCAGGGCATTCCCACCTCCTCCGCCAATACCGATAACCTTGATTTTAGCAGCACCGACCATTCCCTGATTGGATAATTCAAACATGGCAGCCTCCCTCCGACTATATATTAGAAAAGTTTTCTATTAAACAACCTGATGAATCTCATCAGATACCCTGATTGAGGCCTGATGAACCTTCCTTTTTTCATATTCTCACAACCATACAGGACAAGGCCGGCACCGGTGGCATTTGAAGGATCCACGATGACCCCCTCGTCAATCACCCGCACCTGCGGGTAACCCTGGCGGGCGGGCATATTAAACACCTGTTCCGCCAACTGGTCGATACCCCCTATCAGGGCAGTGCCGCCGGTTATGACAACGCCGGCGGCCAGCAGGTCATCATAACCGGCCCGGGATATCTCCTTGGCCGCCATACTCAGGATCTCCTGCACCCGGGGCTCCACAATCCTGACCAAGACGTGACGTGATACCTCTCGTGGTTCCCTGCCGCCAACGCTGGGGACCTCGATCATTTCATCGCCATTGATTAATGGAAGGTGGGCGCAGCCGTAATTAACCTTGATCTTTTCCGCCTCAGTCATGGGCGTTCTGAGGCCCGTGGCAATATCACTCGTTATATACCGTCCCCCCAGGGGAAGGGTGGAGATATGCCGGATACACCCCTTGTAAAAAATGGCTATATCGGTAGTTTCACCGCCGATATCTATAAGCCCGACACCTAAATCCCTCTCATCATTGCTTAAGACGGACGCGCTGGTGGCCAATTGCTGCAAGACCACATCGATCAATTCCAGACCCATCCGGGATGTCGCCTTGGTTATATTATGAATCGCCGCAACCGCGCAGGTAATTACGTAGGCGCGCACCTCCAGGCGGACCCCGGTCATGCCGATGGGATTATCAATTTCATCATGCCCGTCCACCACGAAGCTCTGGGGCAGGCAGTCCAGAATCTGCCTGTCCTTGGGTATGGCAATCGCCTTGGCCGCTTCTATGGCTTCCTGCACATCCTCCTCGGTGATATCGTCACCCTTTACGGCGCCGATTCCCTGGCTGTTCTGCCCCCTGATGTGATCACCGGCCACGCTGGCATAAACGGCGCGGATGTTACAGCCGGAAGATCTTTCGGCTTCTTCCACGGCGCTCCTGATCGCCTCGATGGTGCTTTCGATATTAACCACTACGCCACGCCGTGAACCATCGGAAGCAGCCGTGCCAAAACCAAGGATCTCGACGCCATCAGCGGAAGGCTGACCCACTACTGCCGAAACTTTCGTGGTTCCGATATCCAGGCCTGCTACATAATTTTTATTCTTTCTTTTCATTGATTTCCGTCCCACCTTTCTTATCAACGATCAATTATGACGACTTCGTAAAAAGTCCGAATGCTGCGTTGCACTGCATCCCTCCCCCGCCTTCGCGGGGGCAGGCTTGGTTCCGGG
>JAXMLI010000133.1:0-28489 GCA_034368785.1 Smithellaceae bacterium
TTAGGCTGGCTTATCTGTTTCCGCCCCTTTCGTCTGGCGGTGCCTAAATAGCCGCACCATCGTTATCTTGCCAATCCTCCCTCATCAAACCGTGCATGCGGTTTTCCCGCACACGGCTTTCCGATGTTCTTCACTACAAGGGGACCGAGTTCCGGGGACAGTATAGAGTTCCGGGGACAGTATACGTAATTAAGTTTCTTATGCCTCCAATTATGTATACTGTTTGAATGACCCCCCCGCAGGTGGTGCCAGAGGGAAAGACCGGGGTGGGAATGGCTGGTAAATCTTGGATGCGCGATGCGGATCAGGCATTGTCCTCGTCCACCGCCATTTTCAGCATCTCGAGAATTCCCGGGATGGCCGAGGTGACCCGGTTCCAGTTCGGGATGAGCGGCGTGCCCCCGGGGTTTTCCATAAAGATTTGAGCGGCCAGGGAAATTGCGCGCATGAAGGCCTCCACGGCCATTGCCTCTTCATGCCGGTCGAACTCCAATCCGTTTACGGCCGCGTCTGCCTCGTACTTAATCATCGTGTCCTCGGCAAGGCGCAGATAGGCCACTGACAGCGATTTGAAAAAACCTTCGGAAAAGACGACCCCTTCCGAGGCGAGGACCCGGAAGATGGTTTTGCAGATGTCGATGGTCATCTTCATCAGACCCTTCTCGGGATCACCTGAAGAAAGGGCCTGGTGCTTGTGTTCATAGGTGTCGGCGATGTCCACCTGACACACCCGCCGGGGCGAATAGTTGCGGTACACCTCGGCGAGGGACCCCACTTCAAGCCCCCAATCCCATGGTATCCGGTTAACCCTGGCCATATCCGTGATCATGGCGAATTCCCCCGCCAGGCAGTAGCGAAAACCGTCGATAAACTCCAGGAATCCGTTATGACCGCACAGCTTCTGTAGGGAGCGGACCAGAGGGGTTACGAGCAGACGGGTAACGCGTCCATGCATCTTGCTCGTCACCCTGCTGTAATAACCTTTGCAGAAGATATAATCCAGGTTTGGATTAACCACCGGATAGCACAACCGGGCGAGGAGTTCCCGGCTGTAGTTGACGATGTCGCAATCATGGAGGGCAATTACATCGCTCTTCCCGCCGGCAATCACATACCCGTTGCCCAGCCAGACGGATCTCCCCTTTCCCCGCTGTCCCACGTCGAGTCCGTTCCGCTTGAACGTATCGTAAATCTCGGTGATCCGTTTGCCGTCGTTGTGGATGATCTTTACGTCCCCCGGAACAGGCGCCATTAAGCGTCTGACCTGCTGAAACTCCTTTTCGGACGCCTTGTCCAGCACGAGGAGGACCTCGGAAAGATAATTGACCTTGGACAGCTCTTCCACGATCTTCGGCATGGCCGGCCCCTCGAACTCGGAATAGAGGGCCGGGAGAACCAGCGCTATCGGACGGAACCGCGCAAAACCCTCAAGCTCTTTTTCGATCCGCTCCAGGGATGGTTTGCCGAGGCGGTGGAGGGTGGTTATTATGCCGGTCTGATAAAAATCAGCCATAAACGACTCTCCTTAAAGATGTTCAATGTCACGTTGCTCTTCCTTCTTTTCTCCCGTCCCTTTCTCGATAATCCTCCGTGCGGCATCGATCCCGCCCACACCGAAGGCAATGGCAAGGGCGACGACGAGGCCCCCGAAGATGATCGAAAATGCGGCCAGAACAATGTTCGGCGCCACATGGAGCTGTTCCATGGCCATGGCCAGAATCAGCATGATGAGGAGCAGCCGGACCGCCGCTACGAGCAACTTGGCGTAATGATACCCGCTGTTCACGAGGGTAATTATCAGCGCCCGGCTCAGAAAGCCGGTGGCAAGGTAACCGATAATCAAGATAATAATGGCCGACAACACCCGGGGAAGGTAGAGAAAGAACTGGGCCACCAGATTGTCTAGGGCCTGAACATTCAGCGTGCCCAGTGCGATCATTACCGTGAACAGGATGAGGGCCCAGAACACGACGCGGCTAAGCGCTTCCGATGGATTGCTCCAGATGTCGCCTCGCCGCATCATAACCGTAAAGCCCTTCCGGTCGCTCCAACTGTCGAACTTCACGGCCAGCAGCAGTTTTCGCAGGAGCAGCCGGATGATTCGGGCAGTGACGATCCCGAGGAAAAGGATCGTGAGCATGGCCAGAAGGTTCGGGGCAAATTGTTTAAACCCGAGAAACACCTCTCTGAATGGTTCAAATACCAGAGCGATAAAATCCCGCATGGCAACACCTCCTTACCGCCAGTTATTGAGCAGGTAATCCTTGCCCTGCTCAAAGGCCAGGCAGAGTTTTTCGATCTCTTCCTCGGCCCCATTTTGGTCCATATCCCGCACTTCCTGGATGAAAGATGCCGTTTTCCCCAGGTAGAGCGGCGTTAACGATTTGAGCAGATGCCCGGTAGGCAGTCCCTTCTTCCGGTAGGCCAGGGCATAGTCATAGATGATGCGGGACCATAGCCGGGGCGGAAACCTGAATTCCGCAAGTTTAAGTTTTCCGAGGTCCGCCACTTCACCGAAGTCTCCCGCGCCGAGAATGTCTAACCAGAGAGAACCAAGGTTTTTTATGCCTTCAAGGAAAATATTGTGCATCCGCTCCACATTTACGGATACCTCTTCCAGGCCAACGGTGTACTGAAAACCGTATGTCTGAACCGGCGCGGAGCGCCGCACCTTCTTCCAAACATCCGGATAGGTTTCCATCAGCCCGAAGGTCGCGTTTACCACCTGGTAGAGCATATCGCTCAGGTGCGCTCCAGGATCCTTGGTATCATGGATTTTTGCCCCCAGAAACGATTGGCTGACTTTGAAGCCGTTGGCAATGGCCGTGGTCGTCATCCAGATATCTATCCCGAATCTCGCCACATCCGTTTCCCACACATCCGTGGACAGGTAGAAACGGGCAAGTTTTCCGGAAAAACCAAAATCACCGCCGATGGGCTGGCGCACCTGCTTGCCGTATAACGCCCGGGTGAGGGGATAGACGATGCTGTTCGTGATCGTGCCGTCGTACTTGTGGCGATGGTAGAGCGGAGCGACGAAGTCCGTGTCGCCGTTAAGGAGCGGCTTGACAAGCAGCTCTATCCACTCGGGCGTGATGCTTCGCAGGTCAGAATCTACGACGGCGCAGGCCTTGACATTCAGCGCGTCCGCGATCTCGAAGATGGTGCGGAAAGCACTCCCCTTGCCGGGTATCCCCGTATAGGGGGTGGTAATAGTTGGCAGGGACGTGAGGCGATGGCGCAGAAGGAACGACGTCTGGTCTTCGATGCGGGTACTCCGCACCACCTCGATGGTGGCGTCGGTAGAACCGCCGTCGGAATTGACGAGGACCGCTTTGCGCCTCGGGAAATATTTCGCCAGGCCCGCCTGGACCGCCCTGACGACATGGCCAATGGTCCGGGCATTGTTAAAACTTGGAATGCCAACGAGGATATCAGCGCTCCCCAGTCGTTCGATCTGCTCAGTGACGTCTTTTCTGAGGGTTACGGTTCTCATGGCATGACCGGCAAAGTCATCTGAATATCCGTTCCTTCCCGAATATTGTCTCCCGTATCAGGTACAATTTGTCCATACGAAGAGGTGATTCATGACTGAAGAAACCGCGACACCGCCTCGCCCCATCCCGCCGGTCCCGTGCCGGAAGTCTTCACCAGTCCGGGAAAATCAACCAGGCCATCGAAGCTCCCATCCTCTCGCCTGATGAGTACTGGCTGGTCTACGGCCTGGAGCATGGGCAAATCATTCAGGCTGTCCCCGAGGCCCATGGTGACGAGCCGACCGTATTTTTTCTCGTATAGTTTTATGAGGATATTCACGGCCTGGCCCTTGTCGTTCCGCCCCATGATATGGTGCAGCCTGCCTGTGGTCCAGTAAAATCCGGCCCGTTTAATTGCCCCCAGAAACTCCTCGTCGGGGTCTCCATTGAAAACAAAGGGCTCATCAAACTCTCGCATTTTGGCACAGGCAGCTTCTTCCTGAGACAGACCCGTCAGCTGGGAGATTTCCGCGACGGACATGTCTCCAAATCCCCGTACCGCGGCGCCAAGTTTTTCCCGCAGGGCAACGAATGCTTTCCGGAGTACGACATAGGAAGTTCCCTGACTGATGACTCGGTAATGATCGACCGATTCCCCGCTCGTCTCCAAGGCGAAGTATCCCTCCGGGATAAAGATGCCGCCGCCGTTCTCGGAAACGAATGGAGCGATGTTCCTGAGCCTTTCCCGATAGAGTTCTATTTCACGCCGTGTCTTGCTTGAACAGAGGATGAGCGGAATATCATTCTCCCTTAGCAACGTGAGGACCGGTAGCGCCTGGTCAAAGGAGTAGGATCTCGCGTCAAGCAGCGATCCGTCGAGGTCGGTGAAAATGATTTTTTGCGCCATCATGATTTCCATTATTTCAAAGGGGCTCAGATAATATCACTTTTTTGATGGGTGCCGTCAAGGAAAATACGTTCAGGAAAATACGTTTACGTGTGTAAGAAGTGGGTAAATTATTTCGCTTGACAATCGCCTCTCGTCATGAAATATTTATTGCAATATACAATATTTCTGAAGGAAATATTTCATGACTATCCCGACTCTCATTGCCGACAAGCAGATAGAGCTGACCCCATCCCAAAGCCGTGCGGCTCAGTACATAATGGATCATTACGACGAGGCTATTTTCCTGACGGCCGCGAAATTGGCCAGGCAGGTGTGCGTAAGCGAAGCCACGATCGTGCGGCTCGCGCAGGTTCTCGGGTTTCAAGGCTACCCGGAAATGCAGCGGATGCTCCGGGAAGAACTCCAAGAACGCCTGACCACGGTCACCCGTCTCGAAAAAAGCGTCCGGAACATCCGGAACGACGGGGACGTTCTCACAAAGGTCATGCAGGAGGACATCCGGAATCTTTCGCAGACCCTGCAGGAGATCTCCCTGGACACCTTCCGCCAGGCCGTTGCCGACATGAAAAGTGCCAGGAAGATCTACGTGGTGGGCATGAGGGGCGCCCACGCTCCCGCCCTCGTCCTCTCCCTTTACCTGCGCTTTCTGAAGAAAAACGCGACTGCGGTGATCCCCGGCTACGGGGACGTCTGGAACACCCTTCACGGCATGGGCAGCGAGGATCTCGTCATCGGCATCAGCTTTCCGCGCTACACCAAACTGACGATTGATGTGCTTGAATACGCCCATGAACAAGGCGCCCGGGTCGGCGCCATCACTGACTCTTCCTTTTCCCCCCTCGCCCGTAACGCCGACTGGGTCCTGCCCGTTTATTCCCGGCTGGACTCCTTCATCGAGTCGTTCTCCGCAGCCATGAGCCTAGTCAATGCCCTGTTGACGGCGCTGAGCGTCCAAGACCCGGAGGAGACCATGAAGGCGCTTAAAGAAAGGGAAACCCTCTGGCAGCAGAAGGAGATTTACCTCATCCCCTACGCAGATCACCGGAACCGAAACAACGAAAAGCGACCCCGCCGCAGCAAGGCGCGTCTCTGAGCAGGTGGCAACAAAACCCGATTCCCCTCTCTTCACCTCCCCTCTCACCTCAGCGGCGCCGCGATGATTGGCAGAACAAGGCACACCAGACATTAAAGTTCCCCCGTGGGGGAAAACGCGTTTTTGAATCTCAATGACCATCAAGTAAGGAGGGTGTCATGGAATCGTTGAGCCGTCTTTTCAACCCCGCCTCGGTCGCAGTGATCGGGGCCTCTGAGGTCCCCGGCAAGGCGGCAGAACGGCGGACGAGGAGCCTGATCCAAGGAGGATACCGGGGGAAAATCTTCCTCGTCAATCCCAAACGCGACACCCTGTTCGGAAGAAAGGCCTACCCCTCGATCCTCGACATCGGGGAGGAGGTGGACCTCGTTATGGTCGTCGTCGCCCCGAAGCTCATCTCTCAGGCCGTGGCGGACAGCGTAAAGATGCAGGCCAAGGGGATCGTGATCATCACGGCCGGCCTCGGGGAAACGGGTGAAGAGGGTAAAAGGATCGAAGCGGAGATCCTCCGGACCGCCACCGCCGGGGGCGCCAAGATCATCGGCCCCAATTGCTCCGGCCTCTTCTCTGCCGCAGGCGACATGAACCTCCTCGGCGTCCCCCCGATCCAAAAAGGCCCGCTCGCCGTCATCGCCCAGAGCGGAAACATCATTGATTCGATCACCCACTACGCA
Source organism: Smithellaceae bacterium (assembly GCA_034368785.1). Classification (GTDB taxonomy): domain Bacteria; phylum Desulfobacterota; class Syntrophia; order Syntrophales; family CAMTWB01; genus CAMTWB01. The sequence continues at coordinate 6,154 of JAXMLI010000133.1, forward strand.
CAGATGCGCGGGGTGGGACTCAGCCACATCATCTCCGCGGGAAACGCGATCGGCGTCCAGTTCCACGAGTACATCGATTACCTGGGACAGGACGAGGGAACCAAAGCGATCCTGGTCTACATGGAGGGGATCAGGGAAGGGGGCGAGATCGTCCGCGTGGCGCGGGAGGTTTCGCAACGCAAACCGATCGTGATCCTCAAGGTCGGACGGAGCAAGGCGGGCGCCCGCGCTGCCGCCTCGCACACGGGGTCGCTGGCCGCTGACGACGCCGTAGTGGAAGCGTCCTTCCGCCAGGCGGGAATCGTCCGGGTCGCCAACGTGGACGAGATGTTCGATGTCGCGATGGCCTTCGCCAACATGCCGCTGCCGAAGGGAAACCGGGTCGCCATCGTTTCCGAGGGCGGCGGGGATAACTCAGTCGCCGCAGACAACGCGGAACACTTCGGCCTGGAGGTCCCGATCCTGCCGCCGGCGACCCAGGAGAGGATCCGCCCCTTCCTCCTGGCGGGAATGCCCGCCTCGAACCCGATCGATTACGGCGGCACGGCCGAGGAGAACCCCGACATGATCAACAAGGTTGTCGAGGTCCTCATGGAGGAGGAGACGATCGACTCTGTTTACGTAACGGGATTCTTCGGCGGCTTCAAGGAGATCATCGCCCCGCACGTCGGCGAACTGGAGGAGAAGACCTCCCGCGAACTGGTCCGCCTGATGCGGCAATACGGGAAGCCCATCGCCGTCCACACCTCTTTCGCCCAAGCCTCCTTCCGGTCCATGGAGATACTCAGTGAAAGCGGTGTATTGCTCACGCCTTCCTCGGAACGGGCCGCGCAGTGCCTGGCCTGCATGGCCAGATTCTCAACCCGGCGGACGAAACTTGCCCTTGCCAGGACACTGCCCACACTCCCGGCAGACAGAGCCGCGGCTGGGGCGCTGATCGATGCAGTGAAACGGGCGGGCCGCAAGAATCTCCTGGAGACGGAGGCGAGGGAACTGCTCTCTCTCTACGGCATCCCTCTGCCCCCGGCCAAGTTGGCCAAAACCCCGGAAGAGGCGGCCGTAGCGGCGGCGTCCGTTGGTTTCCCCGTCGCCCTGAAGGTCGTCTCCCCCGAGATCATCCACAAGTCCGACGCGGGGGGGATCCTCCTGAACCTTGCTGACGAAAAGGCCGTCCGGGAAGGTTTCGCGGCGGTCGTCGCGAACGCGGGAAAGGTCAGCCTCCCGGAGAAGGTACTCGGGGTCCTCGTGGCGCCGATGGCGCCCACGGGGCAGGAATGCATCATCGGCATGATCCGGAACCCCCAGTTCGGGGCGGTCCTGATGTTCGGTCTCGGGGGCATCTTCGTCGAGATATTGAAGGACGTCTCCTTCCGGGTCATCCCCCCCACCGATCTCGACCTGGAAGAGATGGTCCATGAGATCCAAGGGTATCCTCTCCTGGCCGGTGTCCGTGGCCAGAAGCCGAAGGATACCGGTATTCTGAAGGAGATACTCCGAAGGGTCGCTCAACTGGCAACCGACCACCCGGAGATTCAGGAAGTGGACATCAATCCGGTCATCGTCCACGAACAGGGGGCGTCCGTCGTCGACGCCCGGGTCATTCTGTAGAGGGTGAGGGAAGGGAGGAATGCGCGATGGATTTTGAATGCATCATTTACGAGAAGAAGGAGGGGGTCGCGATCATTACGCTGAACCGCCCCCAAGTCCTCAACGCCATGAACAAGCAGCTCTGGCTCGACGTGGAGCAGGCCCTCGCTGACGCCCGCGACGACGAGGATGTCCGGGTCCTGATCTTTACCGGAACGGGACGGGCCTTCTCCACCGGGGCCGACCTCAAGGACTCCAAGGGACGGTCGCTTTCGGCCTATCGGGACTACCTGGTCCATCTCCAGGAGATCTCCCGACAGATCATCCGCTATCCCAAGCCGACGATTGCCGCCGTGAACGGTTTCGCCCTTGGAAGCGGCTACGAGCTGGCGCTCGCCTGCGACATCCGGATCGCCGCAGAAGGGGCGAAGTTCGGCTCTCCCGAGGCGCGGGTCTCCTCCTCGGTCACCGGCGGCGCGCTGCGCCTGGTTCAGGACCTGGTAGGACCAGGCAAGGCGCGGGAACTCCTGTTCACCTGCGACTATATCGACGGGAAAGAGGCGGAGCGGATCGGCCTCGTAAACCGGGCCGTTCCCGCGGAGGCGCTCCTGGAGGAGGCGCTGGCAATGGCAAAGAAGATCGCCGCCAATTCGCTCTTCTCTATCAACCTGATCAAGAAGGGACTCAACATGGCCTCCGAGGTCAGCCTGGAGGCGCTGATGGACTACGAAGTCGAGGCCTGCCTGGCGACCGTGTCGGCGCCGGAGCGAAGCGAGAAGCTGGAGGAGTTTGCCGACCGGAAGAAATAGTCGCGGAGGGCCGCATCGTGGGTGATCCGATGCCCGGGAGCGGTTTCTGAAAGATAACCAACGAATCACAAAAGGAGGACAAGACAATGAAGCGTACATGGATCACCATATTGGTAATTGGTCTTCTGGTGTGCCAGGGAGTCGGCTTCCAGGCCACCGCATCGGAAAGAATCTTCCTGACACTCGCCTCGGGAAGCCCCGGCGGGGCCTACTATCCGCTCGGGGGCGGCATGTCCGTCGTGATTCAGAAAACCGTGCCGGGCTTCCGCTGTGCCGCCGAATCCACGGGGGCCTCGGTAGAGAACAGCCGCCTCGTCGGTAATGGCGATTCGGACATGGGGATGGTCATGGGAAGCGTCGGGTACAACGCCTCCCAGGGCAAGGCGCCCTTTGAAAAGAAATACGACGTCGTCGCCCTTTTCCAGATGTACCCGGCGCCCCAGCACCTCGTGACGACGGCCCAGTCCAGGATCAAGAGCATTGCGGACCTGAAGGGGAAGAAGGTTTCCATCGACGTCCCTGGTAGCGGTTGCTCGACGATGGCCAAGATCATTCTCGAGGAGGCAGGCTTTGACCTGGCGAAGGATCTGACCATCGCGAACCTCTCGCAGACGGAATCGGTCCAGGCGCTTAAAGATGGCGTGATTGATGCCGTCTTCTTCAACTTCGCCTATCCGGGCTCGGCGGTGATGGATCTGGCGGCCACCCGCGACATCGTCCTCATCCCCATGGAACCGGCGCTGGCCGACAAGATCCTCAAAAAGTACCCCTATTATGTCAAGATCACCATTCCGGGCAAGACCTACAGCAAGGTTGATTACGACGTCCTGTGCCTGGGCGATTCCAACGTCATGATCGCCAACAAGAAGATGAAGGACGACGTCGCCTACAAGATCGTGAAGGCGATCTACAGCAACGTCAAGGAAGGGCAATGGGCACTGATCAACGTCCATCCGGCGGCGGCCCAGCTCACGCCGCAGAACGCGGTAAACAGCCCGCTGCCGCTGCATCCCGGAGCGGCAAAGTATTTTAAAGAAGTCGGGGCGCTGAAATAGCAGGACCCATTTCGGCAGGTCCGGGCAACAGACCGATGCGGAGGGGGCCGGCGCTGGCGGCTCCCTCCCTTCCCAAAACAAGAAAGGGGAGGGGCATTCATGGGCAGGATACTCTGTTTTTTGCTGACCCTGCTGTCCCTTGCAGGCCAGGCCCCGGCGCTGTCATGCGCCGAGGGGGGCATGACCTTCCAGATCGTCCGTACGGTCGGAGAAGAAGTGCTCTGGGAATCCCCCGTGAAACCCGGGGATCTTTTCACCATCGAATACCGCCATTCCTCCGATCACACGCCGGTGCGGGATCTGTTCACGATCGGCGATGAAGGGGAGATCATCCTCATTGAGGAAAGCTATCTCTGGTACGGGGCGGGTCTGGAGTCCCACCCCGCTATCGGGAAAACGGACTTTTCCGGGGACTGGGTCCGGGTGCGTCTGCACCGACCTTTCCCCCGGTTTCTGCTCCGCGTCGGAGAAATCGCCAACCAGGTTCTGACCATTCACGGGCAGGGGGTGCCGTTGTTGTCCATTGCCAAGGGGAGGGATTCCATATGGATTCGGGTAAAGAAGGGCGAAAAAATCCGGTGATGGAAGAACCGGGGCTTCAAAGCGAAGCAGCGGCTGCAGAGGAAACGGAAGAGACCCTGGCGGCGCAGCGCGCCAAAGAGGTCCTCGATGAATTTGAACGGAAACGCGAATACAAGAACCTTCCCGCGTTGCTGATCTCTATCGTGGCCGTGCTCACTTCCTGTTATCATTTGTTGTATGCCTATTTTCACCCGTTCTTCGCTCTGGACCACCGGGCTTTGCACTGGCTGTTCATGTCCGTGCTGCTCTTCGCCCTCTACCCCTTTTCCAAAAAGCGGTCGCCGCTGACGCGCATGTCCGTACCCGACGCAATCCTTCTTGTTGTCTCGGCGGGCATTTGCCTGTGGATTTTCATTTATTCCACCAGCATCATGAACCGGGCGGGAAGCTTCGGCGCCCTGGACGTCGTGATGGGGACCGTCCTGGCGCTGATCGTCCTGGAGGCGGCCCGCCGGGCCGCGGGCCTGGCCGTTCCCCTGATCGCCGTCGTCTTCATCTGCTACGCCCTGTTCGGTCCCTATCTCCCGGATGTTCTGGCCCACAAGGGATACAGCATCCAGCGACTCTCCACGTACCTGTCTCTCTCCACGGACGGCATCTTCGGCGTTCCCATCGGGGTGTCGGCCAACTTCATTCTCCTGTTCATCCTCTACGGCGCCCTGCTCCGGAAAACCGGCGCCGGCCAGTTCTTCACGGACGTGGCCTTCGCCTTGACCGGCTGGACAAGGGGAGGACCGGCAAAGGCCGCCGTCGTTTCCAGCACCTTCTTCGGGATGATCTCGGGGAGCTCCGTCGCCAATACGGTCACGACGGGAACCTTCACCATCCCCCTGATGAAGCGGACCGGCTACCCGGCTCATTTCGCGGGCGGCGTCGAGGCGGCGTCTTCGACGATGGGGCAAATCATGCCGCCCATCATGGGGGCCGCTGCCTTCATCATGGCGGAGTTTCTCTCTGTTCCCTACTATAAGGTCTGCATCGCCGCCGTTATCCCGGCGACCCTGGCCTTCTTTTCGACGTTCATGCAGGTACACTTCCGGGCCGTATCCCTGGGCCTCAGCGGCCTGCCGCGAAACGAGCTGCCAAAGATCGGCGCGGCCTTTGCCGCGGGCTGGCACCATCTTTTTTCCATCTTTCTACTCATTGCCTTCCTGATGCAGGACTTCTCTCCCGAGCGGGCCGTCTTCTGGGCGATCATTGCCACCATCGTCACCTCATTCATCATGAGTCTCGTCAGGAAGGAATCGCTGAAGGTCTTCGTGAAGAATATCCTGGGGGGGTTAGAGGAGGGCGCGATCGGCGCCGTGGAGGTGGCCGCCGCCTGCGCCGCCGCCGGCATCATCATCGGTTCCATCACCATGACGGGGCTCGGGATCAAGTTTTCCTCGCTTATTGTCGACGCCTCCCTGGGGAAACTCTACCTGGCCCTGCCGTTTACCATGATCGCCTGCCTGTTCCTCGGCATGGGCGTGCCGACGACGGCGCAATATGTCATCATCTCCGCGCTGGTGGCCCCCGCCCTCGTCCAGATGGGGGTCCTGCCCATGGCCGCCCACCTGTTCATCCTCTACTTCGGAACCCGCGCCGACATTACGCCCCCCGTGGCCCTGGCCGCCTATGCGGCGGCGGGCATCGCCCGCTCCGATCCCTGGAAGACCGGGCTGGCCGCCTTCCAGCTTGGAATCGCCGGATTCATTATCCCTTTCATGTTCATCTATTCGCCCGAGTTGCTCTTCGTTGGCAGCGCCTGGAAGATTATTTCGGCCCTGATGACGGCCACCTTCGGGGTTTACTGCCTCGCCGCGGCCGTCCAGAGATGCCTCCTGCTCAAAACGAGGTGGTATGAGGCCGTGCTGTTGCTCGTCACCGCGCTTTTGCTGATCAAACCGGGGATACAGACGGATATGATCGGCGTTGCCCTGTTCGTCATCGTGTTCGCGCTTCAGTGGCTCCGGAGGAGGCGTGAAGCCGGACCGGCGGTCTCGGCATGACGCACCTATTCAGAAACATCGTAATTCGCTTGGTCGGATAGTGGAGATAAGACGGGAAGAAAGAAGCATAACCATGAGACCCTTTGGGTGAACTCGGGAAAGTAATTGGACTTGATCGCGTTCCGGAAGTGCGGACCCTGCGCGCGAAAATCACGGAGATGACCACCCGTGGAAACCCGGAAGCGTGGATGAAGGAACTCAGCAAGACCTGGATGGAAAACGAGCATGAGGCCGCTGGATATCTTTATGTTGACGGGCATGTTTGCGTGAATCATGGAGATGAGGCCATACTTCCCCGCCGTTATGTCTCTCAGAGGGCGAGGGTCACGAGGGTCAAGTCTAACACCTGAGAGAAAACCATACACCTGTCATGGCTCATACTTGGTTTCTTCTTCATCGCGGCTTTTTAAACGAAGCAGCAACGTGCTGACAATTCCTATAATTATGCCGCTGATTACCATAAGAAAAATAATTATGGCCAAGGATGCCTCAAACTTCCAGAAAAGAAAAGAGATGGCTACAGGCGCGGCATTCTGAACGGAGAATATCGTTACCAGGGCAATTATAATCAAAATCAACGCTACTGTAGTCATCTGTCACCGCCTTAACAGTTCGCTCATTTCATGCCATAAACTGATAAGATATTGTTTTACGATGAGAGAGTAAGCACGGCGGCATTATCATGTCAACCGAAAACTAGCCAAACGGGTAAAGATTCAGTTACAGGGGGAGCCAATTGCAAGACGCAGGGTAAAGACGGCCACGACTTCACTAGGCCCTCCAAAAGACGCCCAAAATGGCATGGTTGGGAGACTTGAGGGACCAGGCTCCGTCGCGTCCGCAGGAGTTTTGCAAGAGACTCATGGGCAGGCAATGTTCGTCTTAACTTCGCCCCCTCAAGACTGAATCTTTACCCAAACGGATTACGCGCGCCTTACCGCTGCTCTTGCGCTTTTTACACGTCGTCCTGAACCCAGCATTTTTATAAGTTTTTACGAGGCGGTCAATAATAAAAAAGCCCCCGGCGTAGCAGACGCCGGGGGCTTTCGTTTAATGTTACTTTACCTGATTTGTTACATGCCCATTCCGGGGTAACCACCACCGGAAGGCATACCGGGCATACCGCCCGCGCCCTTCTCTTCGGGCTTGTCGGCAATCATGCACTGGGTAGTCAGCATGAGGGCCGCCACGCTCGCCGCATTCTGCAGGGCGAAACGGGCCACCTTGGTGGGATCGATGACCCCGGCCTTGATCATGTCTTCAAAGAGCTCTGTCAGGGCGTTGAAACCGAAGGCGCCCTTCTTTTCCTTGATCTTTTCCACCACGATGCTGCCCTCCCAGCCGGCATTCGCGGCGATGATTTTCAGGGGCTCCTCAAGGGCCTTCTTCACGATGGACACGCCCACCTGCTGATCACCGGCCAGTTTAAGCTGATCCAGCGCGGGGATTGCGCGGATATAGGCCACGCCGCCGCCGGGCACAATACCCTCTTCCACGGCCGCCCTAGTGGCATTGAGGGCATCCTCAACACGGGCCTTTTTCTCTTTCATTTCCGTTTCGGTCGCGGCACCTACTTTAATCACGGCCACGCCACCAACCAGCTTGGCGAGTCTTTCCTGGAGCTTCTCCCGGTCGTAATCGGAAGTGGTCTCCTCAATCTGGGCGCGGATCTGTTTTACCCGGCCTTCCAAAGCGGCCCGCTCGCCGGCGCCGTCGATAATGGTGGTGTTGTCCTTATCGATGGCAATCTTCTTGGCCCTGCCGAGATCCTCGATCTTGGTATTTTCCAGTTTCAGGCCCATATCCTCGGAAATCATCTTGCCACCAGTCAGAATGGCAATATCTTCGAGCATGGCCTTGCGGCGGTCGCCGAAACCAGGAGCCTTCACCGCTGCCACATGCAGGGTGCCGCGAATCTTATTCACCACCAGGGTGGCCAGGGCTTCGCCCTCCACATCCTCGGAGATGATCAAGAGAGGCTTGCCCATCTTGGCGATCTGCTCAAGGATCGGAAGCAGGTCCTTCATGCCGCCGATCTTCTTCTCATAAATGAGAATGAAGCAGTCGCTGAGTTCCACTTCCATCTTGTCCGGATTGGTTACAAAATAGGGAGAGAGGTAGCCACGGTCGAACTGCATGCCCTCCACAATCTCGAGCTCCGTTTCCAAGCCCTTGGCCTCTTCTACGGTAATGACCCCTTCCTTGCCGACCTTGCCCATGGCCTCGGCGATGATCGCACCGATGGTCTCGTCATTATTGGCAGAGATGGTTCCCACCTGGGCAATCTCCTTCTGATCCTTCGTGGGCTTGCTCATTTTGACAAGCTCTTTTACGACGGCATCAACGGCCTTCTCAATCCCTCTTTTGATATCCATGGGATTGCTGCCCGCCGCTACCGACTTGGCGCCCTCACGATAAATCGCCTGGGCCAGAATGGTCGCCGTGGTGGTGCCGTCACCGGCTACATCACTGGTCTTGCTGGCCACCTCGCGTACCATCTGGGCGCCCATGTTCTCGAACTTGTCTTCCAGTTCGATCTCTTTCGCCACGGTCACGCCGTCCTTGGTAATCGTCGGAGCGCCGAAGCTCTTGTCAATCAGGACATTTCTTCCCTTGGGACCCAACGTCACCTTCACCGCATCAGCCAGGATATTAATCCCCTTAAGAATGGATCTCCTGGCGTCTTCATCATACTGAAGTATCTTTACTCCCATTTAACCGCCTCCTCTTTATTTATTTTTCAATAATGCCCAGGATGTCGTCTTCCCTCATGATCAGATGCTCGACACCATCTAACTTGACCTCTGTTCCGGCATACTTGCCGAACAAAATCCGGTCGCCCGCCTTGACATCAAGCTTTATCAGCTTGCCGTCATCGGCGACCTTGCCCTTGCCAACGGCCACGACCTCACCCTCCATGGGTTTCTCTTTCGCCGTGTCCGGGATGTAGATCCCGCCTTTGGTTTTCTGTTCTTCTTCCAGTCTCTTCACAATCACTCGGTCCTGTAATGGTCTAATTTTCATGCGCCGATCAAACTCATTTCCTGATTTTATATTTTTATTATTTTTTAAAATACCCTGTTGGAGGGATTTAAAACTCGCGCTTGCTGCCGTATAATAAACATCAAATCCCCCGTGTCAAGTTGCGAGGTTGATATTTTGAAAATTTTTTTCCTGACGCCTTCAGCCGTTGACGAACTCGCAAAAAGTAGAAAGGTTGGCCAAATGCGACGGCTTCGTAAAAAGTTCCGCAGTCAAGGCGCGAAAATCCTGAGGTATGAGGCTTCGGGGGAGGGGGCGTGTTCCGGAAGCCCAACGGGATCGGAACGTGTCCCCGGAATACGCCGCAAGCCTGCCCCCGCGAAGGCGGGGGAGGGATGCAGCGCAACTAGAGCATCCGGACTTTTTACGAAGTCGTCATCCGTTGCTTACCGGCAGGATGATTACAGGAACCCCTGCGCTTCGCTCAAACTCTTCGGCATCCTTCAGGGACCCGACAATATCGCCGTAATGAATGGGAATAGCCGCCTCAGGCCCGATTACGCCAACCGCCCGGGCTGCTTCCGCGGCGGTCATCGTGTATTTTCCCCCGACCGGGATAATGACAATGTCCGCCTTGATATTTTGCATTTCCGGCACATAATCCGTATCGCCGGCATAGTAAATCCTCTTGCCGCCGATCGTGACGATGAAGCCCAGCCAGTTGTTCGCCCGGGGATGAAAGGCCTTGTCCAGATTATAGGAAGGAACGGCCTCAATAATGATCCCGCCTTCCCGGACCGTTTCGCCCGGCGCCAGAACGCGTACATCCCCGGAAAACTGGGCCGCGCAATCTGCGGACGTAAAGATAACGGTCTTATCATGCCGGATCTTCTTCACATCCTCCGCGGAGCAATGATCATAATGGCTGTGACTGATCAGGATGATATCCGCCTGATCTTCCTTCGCGAGTTTCCAGGGATCAAAATAAACTGTCTTTTCGCCCTTGATCTTGACTGTGGAATGGCCCAGCCAGAAAATATTCTCTATCATGATCGCCACCTCCTTGCCCCTTGCTGTTCACCCGAAACGTCCGGTAATATAATCCTCCGTCAGCTTTTCCCCGGGGGTGGTGAAGACCTGGGCGGTCTTTCCCACCTCCACCAGCTCTCCCATCATCATGAACCCGGTAAAGTCCGAGATCCGGGCGGCCTGCTGCATATTATGAGTCACGATTACAATCGTGACGAAATTCTTGAGCTCTTCCATCAGGTCTTCTATCCTGGCGGTGGAAATGGGATCCAGGGCGGAGGTTGGTTCATCAAAAAGCAGGATTTCCGGCTCCGTGGCGAGGGCGCGGGCGATACACAGCCGCTGCTGCTGCCCCCCCGAAAGGTTGAAGGAGGATTCATGGAGACGGTCCTTCACCTCCTCCCAAAGGGCCGCGGCCCGCAGGGATTTTTCCACCTTTTCCTCGAGGGTACCCCTTTTTGTCACTCCCCGCACCACCAAGCCGTAGGCGACATTCTCATAGATCGTCTTGGGGAAGGGATTGGGCTTCTGGAAAACCATGCTGATCCGCATCCTGATCTCAATGGGATCCACCTCCGGACCGACCAGGTTTATCCCGTCCGGATGAAGGATGATCTCTCCGTCATATCTGTTACCGGGATAGAGGTCGTGCATCCTGTTGAAACAACGAAGCAGGGTGGTTTTCCCGCAGCCCGATGGTCCGATCAGGGCGGTGATCATCTTTTCAGGAATTGCCAGATCCACGTCCTTCAGCGCGTGGAAACTGCCATAATGAAATCCCAGTTTTTTAACCTCAGCCTTGATCGGCCTGTCCAGTGTCATTTGGCCCATATCATCTTACCTTTTCCTTCTATCCTTCCACCATCTACCATTGACGATCTCGTGAAAAAGTCCGGAAAACCCCGAATTCAAGACGGCTTCGTAAAAAGGCCGCAGGCAAGGCGCGCAAATCCCGAGGAATGAGGCGTCGGGGGAGGGGGCTTGTTCCGGAAGCCCGAAGGGATCGGAACGTGTCCCCGGAGTACGCCGCAAGCCTGCCCCCGCGAAGGCGGGGGAGGGATGCAGTGCAACGCAGCATCCGGACTTTTAACGAAGTCGTCACCATTTGATTTTCTTCCGGAAGGTATAGCGGATATAAATTGCCAGGCCGTTCATCAGGAGGGTCATCGCGAGAAGGACAATGCCGGCGGCGGCGGCGTTGATGTGAAAACCCGCCTGGGGGCGGGAAACCCAGTTGAACATCTGAATCGGCATCGCCGTGAAGGAATCGAAGAGCCACTGAAAAGAGAGGAATGGATACTCCGCGGTGATTGGTGGCGTAGGCAAAAAGGCCACGAAGGTCAGGGCGCCGATGGTGATGATCGGCGCCGTTTCACCGATAGCCCGCGAGAGCCCGATGATAATTCCCGTCAGGATGCCCCCCATGGAATAGGGAAGCACATGGTCCCGGACGGTCTGCCACTTGGTGGCGCCCAGGGCGTACGAGGCCTCCCGGACTGCCTGGGGAATCGCCCGGATCGCTTCCCGGGTGGCCATGATCACCATGGGAAGGATGAGCAGGGCCAAAGTCAGCCCGCCGGTAAGGATGCTCTCGCCGAAATTAAAGAGATGGACAAAGACGCCCAGGGCCAGCAGGCCATAGATGATAGATGGTACTCCCGCCAGGTTGGTAATGTTTATTTCGATGATGCTGGAAAACCAGTTTCTGGGGGCATATTCCTCCAGGTAGATCCCCGCGGCAATCCCGATGGGCACCGCCGCCAGGGCGGTCACCAGCATGATCAGGCAGGTCCCCACCCAGGCCGGGAGGATTCCTGCCTCGGCGGGGAAGCGTGAGGGGTAGGAAAAAAAGAATTTAAAATTCATCCGGGGCGCCCCCTGGATAAAGAGATCAATAAAGAGGGCGAAAAGAACCAGTATCCCCACCATCGTCGCGATCATCCCGGTAATCAGGAATATCTTATTTCGAAACTTATTGGCTGCGACCACCTTCGATATGCTGGTTGGGTCATTCATCTAGTAGGCCTCTCTGATCCTCTTTCTGAGCCAGAAACCCAGGATGTTAAAGCACAGGGTGATGGCAAAAAGGACGATCCCGGCAGCGAAAATCGTTTTATATTCCAGGGTGCCGTGCGGGACGTCACCGAGACTCACCTGAACGATATAGGAGGTGAGGGTCTGGACCGGCTCCCTCGGATCAAGGGTAAGATTGGGCATCATCCCGGCGGCGACGGCCACCACCATGGTCTCCCCGATGGCCCGCGAAATCCCCATGATAAATGCCGCCGCGATCCCGGAAAAGGCCGCCGGGATCACCACCCGGAAGGCCGTCTGGAGCTTGGTGGCCCCCAGGGCGTAGGAACCCTCCCGGATATGCATCGGCACGGACCCCATCGCATCCTCACTCAAGGAGCTGATATAGGGGATGATCATGACCCCCATGATGATCCCGGCGCTGAGCGCGTTAAATCCGGAAAGGTCCGGAATGAACCGCTGGAGCAGGGGGGTCAGAAAGAGAAGAGCGAAATAACCATAGACGATGGTAGGCACCGCGGCCAGCAGTTCCAGGGTCGGTTTCAGCCATTCTCTGACCCGGTGGGGCGCGTATTCCCGGAGATAGATGGCCACAATCAGCCCAAGGGGCAGGGAAATACTCAAGGCAACCACGGTAATGAGCAGGGTGCCGGTCACCAGGGGCAGGATGCCGAACTCCGGGTCGGCAAAAAGGGGACTCCATCTGGTGCCGGTAAGGAAGGAGACCAGGGATACCTTTTGAAAAAAACCGTAAGACTCATAAACCAGCACCCCCACAATACCGGCGGTTATTAGCACCGATAACATCGCGGCCAGAAAGAGCAATCCCTCGATGAGGCGTTCCCTAATTTTTCTTATCTCTCTTTTTTTCATGGTCTTTCAGACACAAATCGACTGTACCTGGCCAGTGCCATGCTGTAAGCCTGCGGCGGCAGGGGGATATATTTCGCCTGCCGTACCAGTATGGGGGCATTTTTCAGGAAATATTCCACAAATTCCTTCACTTCCGGCCGGGTGGCTGACTTCCGCGAGAGATAGATAAAGAGGGGGCGGGAAAGGGGGTGATAGGTTCCCTCCATCACGGTTTTCTCCGTCGGCAGGACTCCTCCCTTCCCGCCATCTACAGCCAGAAGTTTGAGTTTATCCTTGTTCTCCGCATAATAGGCATAGCCGAAAAAACCCAGAGCGCCTTTGTCCATGGCGATTCCCTGGACCAGGACATTATCATCCTCGCTCGAGGTAAAATCACTCCGGGAGGCTTTCGCCTTGCCGACCACGACCTCGGTAAAATAGTCGAAGGTGCCGGAATCCACCCCGGCCCCGTAGAGTTTCAGGGGAAGATCGGGCCAGTCTTTGTTTATTTGGTTCCACCTGGTGATCTTGCCCGTCGCTTCGGGCTGCCAGATCCTTTTCAGTTCCGCGAGGTTGATGGAGGCGATCCAGTTGTTTTTCGGATTCACCATCACGGCAATCCCGTCATAGGCGACGGGCAGTTCCAGATACTCGATGCCGGCGGCCTTGGCGGCTTCCATCTCCTTGGGCATGATTGGTCTTGAGGCGGAGGCAATATCTATTTCGCCCCGATTGAATTTTCGGAATCCGCCTCCGGTTCCCGAGATGCCGACGGTGATCCGCACGGAACCCTTTTTAAACTTCTGAAATTCCTCGGCCATGGCCTCAACAATCGGGTATACCGTGCTTGACCCGTCTATCCGGATTTTTTTGCCCAGGGCGGACGGAGGTGGCGCCATAAAGTAAAGGGCCAGGACAAGAAGGACCAACATTCCCGCATGTTTTGTAATCCTGTTCACCATCAACTCCTTTTCGGGGACATGTTCCGCGGGGACATGTTCCGGAAGCCCGAAGGGATCGGAACGTGTCCCCGGACTAGGAACCTGTCCCCACGACTAATCAAAAAGGCGCCGGGAAAGTTCCTTGAGATTACCGATGGAGAGTATTTTCATGCCGTCTTCTCCGGGTAATTCACCTGTCTGACTGTGGGGAATAATACAACGACGGAACCCCATCCGCTGGGCTTCCCTGATCCGGAGCGGCCCCTGCGAGGCGCCCCGCACCTCGCCGGTGAGGCCGACCTCGCCGAAAACCACTGTTTTATCCCCTACGGGTCGCTCCAGCAGAGAAGAGAGCAGCGAGGCCACAATCCCCAAATCCACCGCAGGCTCGTCAATTTTTATCCCCCCGACGACATTAAGAAAGATATCATGACTGGTCAGGCGATGGCCGCATACCTTGTCCATGACGGCGACCAGCAGGGAGACCCGGTTATGATCCACCCCGTTGGTGGTTCGCCGAGGAGCGCCAAAGTTATTAGGGATGACCAGGGACTGAATCTCCACGAGAATCGGCCTGGTCCCCTCCATGGTGGCGGCGACGACGGATCCGGCGGCCGGTTCCTGGCCGGTGGTGAGGAAAAAGGCCGAGGGGTTGCCCACCTCGCACAATCCCTGCCGTCCCATCTCGAAGACACCGATCTCATTGGTAGGCCCGAAACGGTTTTTAATGGCCCGGACGATCCGGTATTGATGGCCGGCGTCACCCTCAAAGTAAAGGACCGTGTCCACCATATGTTCCAGGACCTTGGGGCCGGCAATTGACCCTTCCTTCGTTACATGACCAATGAGGAAAACAGGGATACCCCGCTTCTTCCCCTGGATAATAAGCCGGCCCGCACACTCCCGGATCTGGCTAACACTCCCCAAGGCGGCGGGCAAGGCTGATGAATTGACCGTCTGGATGGAATCGATCACCAGGATCTGAGGGGCAATCTCTTCGAGTTGCCTGATAATCTCATCCAGGTCAGTCTCAAGCAGGATCAGGATATTCTCCGACAGGGCGCCGATCCTGCGCCCCCGCAGTTTAATCTGCTCCGCCGACTCCTCCCCGCTCACATAAAGGACCTTTAGACCGCCTTTCGCGAGTTTTTCCAGGACCTGAAGCAGGAGGGTCGATTTACCTATGCCGGGTTCGCCACCGACCAAAACGGCAGATCCTCCGACAAGTCCACCCCCCAGAACCCGGTCTATTTCGCCAATGCCCGTGAGAATGCGATCCTGCTCATCTGCGGCAATCTCTCCCATGGTGACGACCTGTGCCGGCCCGTCCGAATATCGATAAGGGGAGGCGGCAACCACGGGTTCTTCCTCGGCAAATTGATGCCATTGCTCACAGGCGGGGCATTTTCCCAGCCATTTAGGCGACTGATACCCGCAATTCTGACATAGAAAATGCGCCCTGGATTTCTTCATGGAAGCACCCGTTATTTTTGCGGCGACTATAGGCGATTCCCCGGTCAAAGTCAACATCGTTCATGTCGCTGTCTAGTCGCTTGCATACAGGAAAAACTGACTTTCAAGGGAGGAAAAAATAATAAATATTGAATTACAACAAATGATTGAGTACAAGCCACAGGGGCTTAATACCGAAATTTCCCCCGTTACATACATTCTTAATAAGGAGGATTAGTGATGGAACAGGGCTTATCCCGGAAGCTTTCCTTTCTCGACCGTCATTTAACCATCTGGATCTTATCCGCCATGCTGGCGGGCGTCGGTCTGGGCTACTTCCTCCCCGGCGTGGAGGAATTCATCAACCGCTTCCAGATGGGGACCACCAACATCCCGATCGCCGCGGGCCTCATCCTGATGATGTACCCGCCCTTCGCCAAGGTCCGGTACGAGGAGATGCCGCTGGTCTTCAGCAACTTCCGGATCCTCGCCATCTCGCTGGTCCAGAACTGGCTGATCGGGCCGGCACTGATGTTCCTCCTGGCCATCATTTTTTTACCCGACAAGCCTGAATATATGGTGGGACTCATCATGATCGGCCTGGCCCGCTGCATCGCCATGGTAATCGTCTGGAACGAACTGGCCGAAGGAAGCACCGAATACGCCGCCGGCCTGGTGGCCTTCAACAGTATCTTCCAGGTCCTCTTCTACAGCGTTTACGCCTGGTTCTTCATCACCATCCTGCCGCCCCTCTTCGGCCTGTCCGGCAGCATCGTGGATATCCAGATCGGACAGATCGCCGAGAGCGTTTTTATTTATCTGGGAATACCCTGCCTGGCCGGGGCGCTGACCCGCCTCATCGGGATCAGGATGAAGGGGAAGGCCTGGTATCACTCCCGATTTGTCCCCTTCATAAGCCCGATTACCCTGATTGCCCTGCTTTTCACCATTGTGATCATGTTCAGCCTGAAGGGAAACCTGATCGTCCAGTTGCCCCTGGATGTGATCCGGCTGGCGATACCGCTCCTCATCTATTTCGTTCTCATGTTTCTGGTGTCTTTTGCCATGGGAAAGAAGCTGGGCGCCGACTACCCGAGAACCACCACCCTGGCCTTCACGGCGGCCAGCAACAATTTTGAGCTGGCCATCGCCGTGGCAATAGCCGTATTCGGGATCAATTCCGGCGCCGCCTTCGCCGCCGTCATCGGCCCGCTGGTAGAGGTGCCGGTCATGATCGCCCTGGTAACCGTGGCCCTGTATTTCCGTAAGAGGTATTTTAACGGCACGGAGAAGTAAGAAGCTGCGGAGAGACTTCGACAGTTCACCATGGCAGTTGTGGACGAAGGGGAAATTCGGGGAAATTCGGGGACATGGGAAATTCGGGAAATTCGGGGACATAACGGGAAATTCGGGGACATAATACCCAATAATGAATTGGCCTGCTGTGAATCTGTATTATGTCCCCCGATTACCTCCCCCGATTACCTGTCCCCCGATTACCAGAGGTGTGGAAACATGAGGAAACAGCGAAAAAGGCTTTCCTCTGGGAGCCCTTGCTGGTGGTGGGCCGTGCGTCTATCGCATTTATGGCCTATCCTCTTGTATTAATCACGCTATCAAACGATTTATTTATCTGAATACCCCCAATAATACCCCCATATTTTGGTTGCTACCGGTCATGATGTCGGGATGAAAGGTACGAATTTTATTTCGCGCTTTTTTCATCGTTATACCGTGGTATCGGCTTAATCATGTACTCCTTAAAACGTCAAGCTCTACGAAAATTCATAATTTCAGTTAGTTATCAACAATGTTGTTTCCTCGATAATTGTGATACGGACGATCGGAAGTCTGGTTCTTAAAGAGATTGGGGGCCAACAGATGTAGGGGATAGCGTCTCTTTGCTCCCAATTACAAAGTGAAAAACCTTAACTTGCAGGTGAATTGCACAAATGCGTGACAGTTTATTTTCTGTTCAGGTAAAATCAGACTGCTTCTAATGAAAATTACTTGACAGCAACTGTCATCAACTGTAATTTACACTATGAAAAATCTCTTTTTTCAGACTACAGATCTTTTGAAAGGAATTTCTTTTATATGGATGAATCTCCAGGGGATGTCCTGACTATTGAAGAGCTGGCGACTTACCTGAAAATTTCCAAGTCCAGTCTTTACAAAATCGTTCGCGAAGGCAAGATCCCAGCTCAAAAAGTAGGCCGTCATTGGCGTTTCCGGAAGGGAGCCATCGATCTATGGCTCGAAGAGCCGCGGGTGAGTAGGTCGGATTCAGGAGGAGAACGATAATGGCGGAGCCACTCGCCGATAGAGTCATACGAAGAATTGGCCAGGCTGCCGAGTTGTACCACCGTCTCGTCATGCTTGTGTCCCCGGCCGGTGCAGGCAAGACCGCCGCGCTCCGGGATGTGCATAAGCGCACGGCGGCTCCGCTGGTCAACGTCAATCTCGAGCTGTCTCGGCGCATGCTCGACTTAACCTCCCGCCAGCGGGCGCTGCATTTGCCCCATCTCCTTGCGGAAATCGCGGGCGCAGCCGCAGCCGAAGTGATTCTGCTGGACAACATCGAGGTTCTCTTCGATGTTTCGCTCAAGCAGGACCCGCTGCGGCTCCTGCAGGGGCTCTCGCGGAACAAGACAGTAGTCGCGGCCTGGGGCGGCTCCATCGAAGGCGAGTACATGATCTACGCAACGCCGGACCATCCCGAATACAGACGATATCCTTTACGAGATTTCCTGGTAGTGAACCCGCAGGCCATTGCATGAAGACAAGAAACAAAGGCGCAGAGGGGGCAGATGCGATGACAAATGTGCAGGATAGCAAATTTGGACGCGCCGGAGGCGCACCCAAAGGGGGAGCGCCACGGATGGCGCTACTCAAATACGGAGACCTGATTCAGTTCGAGCCTATTGAGTCGGTAGTTCAGTTGCGGGACGCGGACGATGCCGCTGCTGCCCGGCAGCTTGTCCAGACCTATGTCATCTCTGAGGAGATGGCCGAGAAGCTGGTCAACCTGGTCGTTCCTCAGCTTCAGTTCGACCAGCCCATGGATAACAGGGGGCTGCTGGTAGTCGGCAATTATGGCACCGGCAAATCGCATCTTATGTCTGTGATTTCCGCCCTTGCCGAAAACGGCGATCTCGCTGCCCATTTGAACGACAAGAGCTTGGCGATTGCCGCGCGCAGGATCAGCGGACGTTTCAAGGTGATCCGAACCGAACTCGAAGCAACCACCATGCCTCTGCGAGATTTTGTTTGCCAACAGTTAGAGGAACACCTTGCAGCATGGGGCATTTCATTCTCATTTCCACCACAAGATGAACTGCTAAGCCATAAGCACGCTTTTGAAGAGATGATGACAGCCTTCCATCAGAAGTATCCCGACCACGGCCTGCTCCTGGTGGTGGACGAGCTGCTTGACTACCTCCGGACCCGCGACGACCACCAGATTATTCTTGATCTCAATTTCCTTCGTGTTCTGGGAGAAGTCTGCAAGGACCTGCGGTTCCGCTTTATCGCCGGCGTCCAGGAAGCCATCTTTGACAGCCCTCGCTTCTCCTTCGTGGCCGACAGCATCCGCCGGGTGAAGGACCGCTTCGAGCAAATCCTCATCGCCCGCAAGGACGTCAAGTTCGTGGTGGCCGAGCGTCTGCTCAAAAAGACCGCCGACCAGCAGGTGAAAATCCGAGAGTACCTGACTCCCTTCGCCAAGTTCTACGGCCGCATGAACGAGCGCATGGACGAGTTCGTGCACCTCTTCCCCGTGCACCCTGACTACATCGACACCTTCGAGCGGGTCATCGCGGTGGAAAAGCGCGAGGTTCTCAAGACCCTGTCCCTGGCCATGAAGAAGCTCCTTGGCCAGAACGTGCCTGACGACCGGCCCGGGGTCATCGCCTATGACGGCTACTGGACGACCCTGCGCGAGAACCCGTCCTTCCGCGCCGTCCCGGACATCAAGGCAGTCATCGATTGCAGTCAGGTGCTCGAATCGCGTATCCAGCAGGCATTTACCCGCCCGGCCTACAAATCCATGGCGATCCAGCTCATCCATGCACTGTCGATCCATCGGCTCACGACGGGCGACATCTACGCCACCATGGGCGCGACGGCAGAGGAACTGCGCGACGGCCTCTGCCTCTTTCAACCCGGCATCGAGGAACTGGGCGGCGATCCGGCCGACGACCTGCTCTCCCAGGTGGAGACCGTCCTGCGGGAAATCCACAAGACGGTGAGTGGCAAGTTCATCAGCTTTAATCCCGACAATCGCCAATTCTTCCTTGACCTGAAGAAAACTGAAGATGTCGATGCAATCATTGAACAACGCGCTCTGACCCTGGATCATTCCCAACTCGACCGCTATTACTACGAGGCACTGAAACGGGTGATGGAGTGTACCGACCAGGCCTATGTGACGGGCTACAAGATCTGGCAGCACGAGCTCGAATGGCTGGAGCGCAAGGCCGCACGCCAGGGATACCTCTTCTTCGGCGCGCCCAATGAGCGATCCACTGCGGTGCCGCCAAGGGATTTCTACCTCTACTTCATCCAGCCCTTTGACCATCCCCACTTCAAGGACGAGAAGAAGCCCGACGAATTCTTCCTTCGCCTGACGAACATGGACGAGGATTTCCGCAAGGTGCTGAGTAATTATGCTGCAGCTACGGATCTGGCATCAACAAGATCCAGCCAAGAGCGAGTTCCTTATGATCAGAAGGCTTCAATCTTCCTGCGCGACCTCGTGCAATGGCTCCAGAAGAACATGACCACTGCCTTCGAGGTGACCTACCAGGGACGTACCAAGCCCTTGACCGAGTGGGCCAAAGGCAAGTCGATCCGTGAACTTTCAGGCATCAGTTCCCACGAACGCATCAATTTCCGCGATTTGGTCAACACGATCGCAGGAATCTGCCTCAGTACACATTTCCAGGACCAGTCGCCCGAATACCCGTTCTTCTCGGTGCTCATCACCGGAGCGAACCGGGCCCAGGCAGCGCAGGACGCCCTGCGCGCCATCGCCGGCCAAAAACCGACTAAACAGGCCACCGCAGTCCTGGACGCCCTTGAGCTTCTCGATGGGGAGCGGCTCGATCCCTCCCGGTCCAAGTACGCGAAGCACATCCTCGGCGTCGCCAAAAAGAAGGGCCACGGCCAGGTGGTCAACCGCTCCGAGCTGATTCAGGACGATAAAGGTGTAGAGTATTTTGGGGCCGATAAAGGATACCGGCTCGAACCCGAATGGGCCGTGGTCATCCTGGCTGCGTTGGTCTATGCCGGCGAAGTGGTCCTCTCCATCCCTGGCAAGAATTTTGAATCAACTGATCTCCAACAGCTTGCGTCTAGGGACATAGGGGAACTTGTCAATTTTAAGCACATCCAGCAGCCGAAGGTACCGAACATCCAGGCCATTAAGGCCGCTTTCGAATTGCTTGGACTTGCCCCAGGAATGGCGCAGATGGCAGTTGAGCAGGGCAAGGACGAGCCGGTTCAAGAACTGCAGAAGGCCGTCACTAACGCCGTCGAGCGCCTGGTGCTTGTGCAGCAGAGTCTGCAGACCGGGCTATTCTTCTGGGGCCGAAGTCTGCTGGCCGAGGACGAAGCTCGGAAGCTGCGCGCCAAACTGGACATGACCAAGACCTTTATCGAGTCCCGGCAAGCCTACACCACGACCGGTAAGCTCAAGAACTTCCGCTACGACGAATCGGAAGTGATGGCGCATCGGGACGGACTCAGTTCCCTTGCCGAGATCAAAGCGCTTGAGGAATTGGTGGTTGACCTCGGGTCCACGGCATCGTACCTCTCCACCGCTGAGGCGGTCCTGCCCACAGGCCACGAGTGGATTGACAAGATGAGGGTAGTGCAGGCTGAGGTCTTAGCCCAGATCGGCGATCTGGCCAAACGGAGCGCTGCGGCATTCCGCCAGCAAATACAGCGTAAGCTCGGCGACCTCAAAAAGGCCTACCTGCTGGCCTACCTTGCCATGCACACAAAGGCCCGCCTCGGAGTGAACGAGGACAAACGCAAGGTCAAACTCATGGCAGATGAGCGGCTCAAAGACCTGCAGAAGCTCGCAACCATCGACCTGATGCCGCGCCAGCACCTCTCGGACTTTCAGAACCGGCTCGCGGGATTGAAGGGCTGCTTCGCGCTCACCGAGCGGGAAATGGAAGCATCTCCGATCTGTCCGCATTGCAACTTCAAACCGGGCGCGGAACCGCCTGTGGCTCCCGCGGCGACGATGCTCGACGCTTTGGACGGCGAACTCGATAAACTGGTCGAGAACTGGACCCAGACGCTGCTTGCCAACCTCGAAGACCTGACCACCAAGGGCAACCTGAACCTGCTCAAGCCCGAGCCTAGAGGGCTGGTGGACGGCTTCATCAAGAAGCGGACCCTGCCGGACGACCTGGATCAAGATTTCATCCACGCCCTGCAGGAGGCGCTCTCAGGGCTCATCAAGGTCTCGGTTAAATCGGATGACCTGCGTGACGCCCTGCTCGCGGGCGGCTCACCGGCCACCCCGGCGGAGATGAGGAAACGGTTCGAGGAATACCTGTACCATCTTACCAAGGGCAAGGAACCCGGCAAAGTGCGGATCGTTTTGGAGTGAAACCGCAAATGGAAACCAACGAACGTGAATTGAAGACTCTTTTGGCTAAGGGCGAAACGCTCACGGTCGAGTTCAAAAGCGATGCCAAGGGCTTGCCGGACCGTGAACTGGTGGCTGCTGTCGTCGCCTTGGCCAACACCGAAGGAGGAGTACTTCTGCTTGGCGTTGAAGATGATGGTACTGTAACAGGGATTCAACCGAATCATCAGGATACCGCCGGATTGTCTGCTCTGATAGCGAATCGGACGAATCCGCCCACTGCTGTCGGAACGGAAGTCATTACTTGGGACGACAAGAAGATTCTCAGCATCCATGTATCCAAGACCAGGGGCATCGTTTCGACCACCGATGGGCTGCTATTGCGTCGTCGGCTTCTGGCTTCCGGGAGGCCCGAAGC
>JAXMLI010000134.1:0-6866 GCA_034368785.1 Smithellaceae bacterium
TTCCCCTTGAAGGAGAGGGAGAATGCCCTGTAAAGACGGCCACGGTGCCTCAAAAAGAACCTGATAAAGAAAAAAAGCAATTTTCCAACCGGACATTCGTGCGAAAAATTAAAAACAGCGAGGATAAAAGTTATGAGTGTAATTGATTTAAGGAGCGATACGGTAACCCTTCCCACGAAGGAAATGCGGGAGGCCATGTTTCATGCCGAGGTAGGCGATGATGTTTTCGGCGAGGACCAGACGATAAACAGGCTGCAAGATCTGGCGGCAAAGATGACCGGCAAGGAGGCGGCCCTCTTCGTTCCCAGCGGCACCATGGGCAATCTTATTTGTCTTCTTACCCATTGCGTCCGGGGGGATGAGGCGATCCTCGGGGATCAGTCCCATATTTTTGTGAACGAGGCGGGCGGGATAGCCGCCCTGGGGGGTATTCATCCCCGTACGATCCCCAATCAGCCTGACGGGACCCTGGACCTTGGGGCCATCGAGGGGGCGATCCGGGAAGACAATATCCACTTTCCCCGGACCAGGCTTATCTGTCTGGAGAATACCCATAACCGCTGCTACGGGGCGCCCCTTACGGGGGAGTACATGGAATCCGTGGCCGCCCTTGCCGGACGTTACGGCCTGGCGGTCCATCTCGACGGGGCGAGGATTTTCAACGCCGCGGTGGCCCTCGGGGTGGCGGTAACGGACCTTACCCTCAGGGCGGATTCTGTTGCCTTCTGTATTTCCAAAGGCCTGGCCGCGCCCGTTGGTTCCCTGATCTGCGGTACGCAGGAGTTTATTCGCCAGGCCCGCCGGACCCGAAAACAGCTCGGTGGGGGTATGCGTCAGGCCGGGATTCTGGCCGCGGCCGGCATTGTTGCTCTTGAGGGGATGATCGAGCGACTGGCCGAGGATCACCGAAATGCCCGGCTGCTCGCGGAGGAAATAGCCGGGATTCCCGGCCTTCAGGTGGAACCGCACCGGGTTTATACCAATATCGTCTATTGCGATCTCGCGAGCCCGCTCCTGACTCAGGCCGAGTTCCTGGGGCGCCTCAAGGAGAGGGGCGTCCGGGTTTCCGTGACCGGGAAAAATCGTTTTCGCCTGCTCACCCATTACGGGATCAGCCGCGAGGACATCTTTACCGCGGTGAAGGCCCTGCGGGAGGTCATGAGTTCGTAAATTATGGAGGTGGCCCATGCTCTGGATTGTTTTTTACCTCTTTTTCCCGGCGCTGGTTATTTATCTCTGTCAAAAATACCCCCTGTTCCGCCGGATCGGACCGGTGGTCACCTGTTACCTGGCGGGTCTTTTGCTGGGCAATGCGGGGATGCTCCCTCCCGGCATTGGCAAGACCCACCAGATCCTTCTTACGGTGACGATCCCGCTGGCCCTGCCGCTCATTTTTTTCTCGCTGGATATAAAAAAATGGACCAGGCTGGCAGGAAAATCCCTCCTGGCCTTCGGCCTGCAGGTGGCGGCGGTGATTGCCGCGGTGGCTGCGGGCTACCTGTGGTTTCGGGAGCCAATCGGTCCGGAGAGCTGGAAGGCGGCGGGAATGCTTATCGGCGTCTATACCGGCGGTACACCGAACCTGGCGGCCATTGGCACGGCATTGCAAATTGATCCTTCGGTCTATCTGGCCATCCATGCGGCCGATGTGCTCGCGGGATCACTCTATATCCTGCTGGCCATCACCTTCTTAAAGCCGATGCTGAAACTGATTTTACCCCCCTTCCTCTCCCGCGGCAGCGCCGTGAACGAGGAGGCGAGGCAATTTGATTCCTACGAGGGCATTTTCTCCCGGGAATCAATCCTGCCCCTCGTAAAGGCCTGCGGCCTCTCCCTGTTGATCTTTGCCGTGGGTGGCGGACTTACCCTGGCATTTCCCAAGTCCTATTCCATGGTGGTGGCCATTCTGGCGATTTCCTCTCTGGGAATTGCGGCCTCCCTTTTCCCGGTGATAAGGAATATCCCGATGACCTTCCAGGCGGGCCAGTATCTCATTTTGATCTTCTGCCTCACCGTAAGCTCCATGGCCAATCTCGGCGCTCTTTTAACCACCGCCCCCGCGGCTATTGGTTTTGTTTTCGTGGGCACCTTCGGCGCCTTGTTTATCCACATGCTTCTGTGCGCCCTCTTCCGAATCGACGCCGATACGGCGATAATAACCTCTGCCGCGGGAATCCTCTCCCCGCCCTTTGTCCCCATGATCGCCGCATCCCTGAAGAACCGGGAGGTCATCATCAGCGGTGTCATCACCGGGGTGATCGGCTGGGTCATCGGCACTTACCTGGGCGTTGCCGTGGCTTATCTGCTGCGGTCGCTGTGAACATAAAAATATGATCGGTGAAACGATGGAAACCATGAGCCTGCCGCGGAAGGGCGTATCCAGAGAGGAAATCCTGGAAAAACTTTCGGCGATGAAATCAGGGGACAGCGACTGGGAGGGGGGACGCGTGTTCAGCCTGGTCTATAATGCCGGCGAAGACGTCGCGGCCGTGGCCCGGGAGGCCTACCGGATCTTTATCGCGGAAAACGGTCTGAGCCCTTTTGCCTTCCCCAGTCTGCTCAGGATGGAAACCGAGGTGGTGTCGATGGTGGCGGGCCTTTTGGGGGGTAACGCCGAGACGCAGGGCGCCATGACCTCCGGTGGATCGGAAAGTATCTTCATGGCCATGAAGGCGGCCCGGGATTACGCCCGGGAGCATAAACCCCGGATCGCCAGCCCGGAGATCGTGATCCCCCTGTCCGCCCATCCGGCCTTCAACAAGGCGGCCCATTATCTGGGATTGAAGACGGTCATCACACCTCTTGCGGAAGACCTTGCCGCCGATGCGAACGCCATCGGGGACGCTATCGGAGACAATACGATCATGCTCGTCGGTTCGGCCTGCTCCTATCCCCACGGCATGATCGATCCCATAGAGGAGCTGGCCGCGATCGCCCGGGCGAGGGATATCTGGCTTCATGTGGACGCCTGCGTCGGCGGGCTTATTCTGCCCTTTCTGGCGAGGCTGGGTAAGGCTATCCCTCCCTTTGATTTCCGGGTGGAGGGTGTGAGATCCATCTCGGCGGATCTCCATAAGTACGGCTATATCCCCAAGGGCGCCTCCGTGGTGCTTTATCGAACCGGGGAGTTACGGAAACACCAGTTCTTTATCTACGCCGATTGGCCCGGCGGTATTTACGGCACCCCGTCCCTGTCCGGCTCCCGGCCTGGCGGCGCGATCGCGGCCTCCTGGGCGGTCATGAATTACCTGGGAGAGGAAGGATACCTGCGGCTTGCCGGGCAGATCGCCGAGGCGACTTCCCGGCTCCAGGCCGGTATTGCGGCCATTCCGGGGCTCCATATCCTGGGGCGGCCTCCCGGATCGGTCTTCGCCTTCGGCAGCGACTGCCTGAATGTCTATGCCCTGGGAGAGTACATGAAGGGCTGCGGCTGGTTTATCGACAGTCAGCATCTCCCGCCCTCCCTTCACATGACCATCTTCCCGGTGCATAACGGGATCGTGGAACCATTCCTGGCGGATTTGAGCCTGGCGGCGCGGGAGGTCTCCTCCCTGCGGGACCGGGATATCTCCGGCGAGGCGGCCCTTTACGGGATGATCGGCTCCCTGCCGGACAGGGGACAGGCCAGGGATTTCGCCCTGGAGTATCTCCATGATCTTTACCGTCTCCGCCGCGGTTGATCATTATTTTACGAAGGCGTCATTATTTCACGTGGAGGTTAAGATATTGTTGACTTTTTACGAAAAGACGAATAGGTGTTTCATCATGAAAAGACAAATGATATTTTATGCCATTATCCTCCTCCTGGTTCCGGCATTCACCGGCTGCCTGGTGGCCACCCAGGATACAATAATCACCCCCCAGATCCAGACGCTCTTCAAGGGTGCCTACAAGGTGGATCCCGCGATGGAGAAAAATGTTCCCCGGTCCATTGCCGTCCTCCCTTTTCACAACGAGGCGAAGAGCAAGGAGGGATCAGAGGAGGTTCGCCGGGGATTCTACAACCATTTCAGCTCATTGCCCTTTAAAGACATGGAAATCTACCGGGTGGATGACCTCCTCAGGAAGGCGGGACTCACCGATCCGGAGGTCATCAACAAGACCTCGGCAGTTGATTTGGGGAAGATATTAGGGGTGGATGCGGTCGTTTACGGCACCATCTCCAATTTCGACAAGCTTTTCGCCGTGATCTATTCCGCCGTTTCGGTCGGGGCGGAGATAAAGATGCACGACACGAAAACGGGCCATTTCCTCTGGAGCGGGCAGCATGTCGCCCGTATCCACGAGGGGGGAATTTCCACCACCCCGATAGGCATTATTGCCGTGGTGATCGCCACGGCCATGAATGTTCGGGATATTCAACTGCTCAGGGCCTGTGACGACCTCTTCCGGGAAATGGTGAAGACCATCCCCACCCCCACCCTGGCCGAGGCGCTGCGTCCGCCGGTGATCACCCTTTTGACCCAGGACAGCCGGAATCAGCCGAAAAAGGCCGGTGATGAGATCCGGGTGGTAATACAGGGCGCCCCGAAGATGCAGGCCTATTTTCAAATCGGCGATTACCGGAAGAATATCGAAATGCAGGAGCTTGAGCCTGGCGGGTATCTCGGGGTTTACAAGGTGATCCCCGGGGATAATGTCACCCGGGCCATGATCACCGGTTTTCTCCGGGACGAGGCGGGCAATACCGCCCAGTGGGTGGATGCCCTGGGTGCGGTGACGCTGGATACCACGCCGCCCGACAAACCGAAGAATCCCAAGGCGATTGGACGGAGCAATCTGGTCCTTATTAAATGGGAAAGGGCGGATGCCCCGGACCTCACGGGCTACCGGCTCTATCGCAGCGCCACCCCCCTCACGGGTTTTCAGGAGATTGCCCGGACGGAACTGGCGGGGTATCGGGATGAAAACCTGAAAAACTCGGAAAGATACTACTATCAGGTTGCCGCCGTTGATCTCGCGGGCAATGAAAGCGACCCCTCCGACACCTTTCTCGGGATGCCCGTCGCCCCCGGTCCGACGCCCGTGGGGGGCGTCATCGAGGCCGATACGACCTGGTATGCCGGAGCCAGCCCTTATATCATAGAGAAGGACGTACTGGTAAAGGACAAGGTCAGGCTGAAGATCGAACCGGGCACGAGAATCCTTTCCCGCGGGGGCGGAATTATTATTGAGGGCAGTCTCGATGCCAAGGGAGACAGCGAAAATATTATCGAGTTCGATACCGCCGAAGCAGGCCGGAGCTGGGCGGGGATCCGCTTTGTGAATGTCCGGGAGAGGGAAAACACCCTGGAGTTTGGCCGGGTCAAGAATGCCCTGACGGCCATCGCCTGCGAGGCCTCATCGCCCCGGATCGCCAATTCGGAGTTCACGGAAAATCGGAGCGCCCTGAAGATCACCGGGGCCTTCTCCAAACCGGAAATAGCCAGGAATACAATCCACAAGAACAACGCGGCGGCCTTGGCGATTACCGACGGCGCCCAGCCCACCATTGCGGATAATTACATTCAGGACAATCTGCAGGGGGCGATCGTGATTGAAGGGGCGGCCCCGGTGATCCGCCAGAATCATATTACCCGTAACCGGGGGAACGGGATCGAGGTCAAGAGTGGCGCGCCCCGCATCACCAGAAACAACATCAGCGACAATAAACCATTCAATATCGCGGGCGACGCATCAGACACCCTGGAAAACTGGTGGGGAAGTCCAAAAGGGCTCGAAATCCTGGCCGGAATCAGAGGAAAGGTAAATGTCCGGTCTGTTCTTGATGGGCCTTACCCGGCGGGGAAGCCGATCGAACTGCCGATCCTTTCCTCGGAACTCGGGGGGGAGATAAAGAAAGATGCCTTCCTCACCCTCGCCAACAGTCCCTATCGGGTGCGGAAGGACCTGGTGATCGACGGCGGGGCCACCCTTTTCATTGAACCGGGGGTCGTGATCAGATACGACCAGAATACCTCGATTATTACGGAAAATGGCGGGATCATGGCCCCGGGGACCCCCGAGCAGCCTATTCTCTTCACCGCCGCGTCAAACGCGCCATCGGCGGGATTTTATCATCACGCCATCAGATTCAAGGGGAAAGACACCAAGGTCAACAGCTTTGTTAAGTACGGCATCTTCATGTATGCCGAGACGGCGCTCGATATCCATTACGGGGCGCCGGAGATCTCCTACAGCCATATCGCCCGTAATGCCCAGAGCGGTGTTTTCACCCGGAACGACGCGGCGCCGAGGATTTCTTTTTGCACCATCGAAGAAAATCAGGGTGAGGGGGGGATAAAGGCGGTGGGCATGTCCCGTCCGGTGATCAACAACAATAATTTCCGGAAGAACGAAATTGCCCATATCCAGGCCTTTTCCACCATCCGGATCAACGCCATGAACAACTGGTGGGGGAAGGCGCCGCCCGCGGAGGGCGACATTTTCAAACAGGATAACGACAGCATTAACATTACCCCCTGGCTCACCGTGCCGGAAGGCCGGGCCTTCAGCGCGCCCAAATAGGGGCAAAGGCACAGAGGCACAAAGAAAAATGAAACACACATGAGCCGTTGGCTCACAAAGGGGTATGAAAATTTGTCAGGCGAGACGCCTGACCTATTGAAAATGATTCATGCCCCCCAATAATAGGACAGGCGTCTCGCCTGACCATGGGCAGGCAAGGTACCCACCCTATTTTCAGATGAAAATACCGTCAGCTTGGGTAGATTATATCATTTTCCCGTACGAATGTCCTGTTAGAAAATTGCGCTTGTCTTATCAGATTCTTTTTGAGGCGCCAGAGTCGTCTTTGCGGGGCCTTGTCGCTCCCGTTGAAGGGGAGACCTACACCCCAACCTCCCTCCTCTTCAAGGGGAGACCTA
>JAXMLI010000135.1:0-7251 GCA_034368785.1 Smithellaceae bacterium
ACAGGGAAATGTAACTTTGGAGATAGATGGACATATTGGAATCGTCACCCTCAATCATCCGCCGGCCAATGCCTTTAACCTGGCCACGATGGAAGATCTGGAGGAGATCCTGGATCAGGTGCAAGAGGATAAAAACATCCGGGTGGTGATTATCACCGGCGGCGGGGAGAAAGGTTTCTCCGCGGGCTTCGATGTGAGCGATGCGGCCAATGCCCACAAGACCGCCCCGAAGGGCCGGGTCCAGTGGACGAGGATCGACCGGTTCTCCAAACCGATCATCGCCGCGATCAACGGCTTTGCTTTAGGCGGCGGCTGCGAACTCGCGCTGGCCTGTCACTTCCGCCTCATGAGCGACAGTCCCAAGGCCTTTATCGGACTCACCGAATTAAACCTGGGGATCATCCCCGGCTGGGGCGGCACCCAGCGCATGATGCGGCAGGTGGGGCGGTCCAAGGCGATGGAACTGATCCTTCTGTCCAGACGCCTCTCCGGCCGGGAGGCCCTGGAGATTGGTCTCGTGGACCAGGTAGCCGCCCCGGAGGAACTGAGGGGGAAGGCCCTGGAACTGGCCCGGGCCTTGGCGGAAAAGCCGCCCATTGCCGTGGGTTGTGTCCTTCGGGCCATGTCCGCCGGCCAATATGAGGGAATCGAGGCGGGTCTCCGGGCGGAGGAGGAAGGTTCTGCCCAGGTGACGAAGTCCCGGGACGCCATGGAGGGATTCGCCGCCTTCCTGGAAAAGCGGAAACCCAATTTTACCGGCGAATAGGGGGGAGAGATGAAGATTGAAGAGATAAAAAAGATCGCCGTGATCGGCGCCGGCGACATGGGCAACGGCATTGCCCAGCTCGCCGCGATGGCAGGCTATCAGGTGGCCATGCGGGATGTGGAAGAGAGATTTATCCAGCGGGGGCTTTCCACAATCAAGAAGAGCCTGGAGAAACTTGTGGAAAAGGGGAAAATTTCCCTCGAAGAGCGGGATGCCGCTCTAGGTCGGTTGTCCCCTTTGGTGGATCTCGAAGCGGCGGCCCGCGGGGCGGATTTTGTGATCGAGGCGGTGCCGGAGATCATGGACCTAAAGAAACAGGTCTTTCGCGATCTGGATCGCTTCACGCCGCCCCACGCCATCCTGGCCACCAACACCTCGAACATGAGCATCAGCGAGATCGCCCGCGCCACCGGCCGACCGGACCGGGTGGTGGGGATGCATTTCTTCAACCCGGCGGTCCTGATGAAACTGGTGGAGGTAATCAAGGGGGACAAAACCTCCGAGGAGACGGCCCAGACAGCCATAGGCCTGGCGGCCAGAATGAAAAAGGCGCCGGTTCTCGTGCAGAAGGACTCGCCCGGGTTCATCTACAATCGAGTGAATGCTCCGACCGGGCTTCTCCTTTCCAAAATCACCGAGCTGGAACACCCCACGCCCGAGGAATTCGACGCAGCCTTCCGGGCCATTCTCCCGATGACCCCCTTCGAGCTGGTGGACTACGTGGGCATTGACGTCTCCTGCCATTCCCTTTCTTACTTCGCGGAGGTCCTCTCGCCGGATTATGCCCCCTCGAAGGTGATCAGGGAAATGGTGAATGCCGGGCAACTGGGAAAGAAAACGGGACGGGGATTCTTCGACTGGTCCCAGGGCCGGCCGGTGATTGATCCGGCCAAGGCCACGAAGGATTATGACGTAACCCATCTGATCGCCCTCCAGGTGAATGAGGCGACAAAACTCCTCGAAGAGGGGGTGGTGGACGATCCCCGGGTGATCGATCAGGCCATGGCCAATGGCGGAGGCGCCGGCATCGGTCCCTTCACCCTGGCCAAGGGTATCGGCTACGACAGGCTGGTGGCCAGGTGTGACGAACTGGCCGGGCGCTTCAACCTGGCGGTGTTCCAACCAACGGAGACGATGCGGAAGGGCAATATCGTCGTTTAGCAAAGGCCCGCGTTAAAGGCGCCGAGAACGGCCGGCCTCGGTCGCGCCGTCCCTGACAGAGATGCCCGGGGCGGCGCCTGGCGCTGGACAGGCCGTAAGGTCACGTAGGGGTGGGTTGGTTGCGGGACTTCTAAGGAACTTGACCATAAGTACTTGAAATTATGCAAGTACATTTTTGGGAGGGACGCGCTCCGTCGCGTCCGCGGCAGGTAGTGTAATATCCAAAGCCGTTCGGCCACGACGGAGCGAGGCCCTCCAAAATTCAAAGGCAAGTTACTCGTCGATGTGGGGCCGCCGGGCGGCGTGGGTCGCTTTTTACGAAGACAGCAAAGTAGATATGCATGAAAGATAACAGACCACAGGGAGAGTTTATCCGTCCCCGGGAACATGTCCGGCTGGTGCGGGATATCTTTTCCTCCATTCCGAAGCGCTACGATTTGCTTAATCACCTTTTCAGTTTCGGCCAGGATATCCGCTGGCGAAACTTCACCGTGGGCAAGATGGCCTTCAACAAAACCAACCGTTTCCTGGACGTGGCCACCGGCACGGCCGATCTGGCCATCGCCGCCGCGCGGCGTTATCCGGCGATTGAGGCGGCGGGGTTGGATTTTGTAAACGAAATGATGTCCCTGGGCCAGGTGAAGATAGATCGCTACGGGCTGACCCGGCGGGTCCGCCTGATCCGGGGGGATGCCACGAACCTGCCCTTTTCCGACGACGCCTTCGATGTGACGGCCATTGCCTTCGGGATCAGAAATATCCCGGACAAGCTTCAGGCCCTCCGGGAGATGACCAGGGTGACCGTCCCGGGCGGGCAGGTCTTTGTTCTGGAGATGGGCTTTCCGCGCCAGCGGCATTGGCAGCTGCTCTTCTATCCCTATCTCAATCTGGTCCTGCCCCTGCTTTCCCGTCTCTTGTCCAGGAACCCGGCGGCCTACCGCTATCTGGCCGATTCGATCATGAATTTCCCGGCGCCTGAGGAATTTATGAAGCTCATGGAAAACGCCGCATTAAGCGAGGTGTCCTGCTTCCCCCTGACGATGGGAATTACGAACCTGTATCGGGGGATCAAGAGCAGCTAACGAGAAAAAAAAGGGGGAGAGTCTTCGCTATGGCAATGGCCGTTTGTAGGGGCGGGTTTAAAACCCGCCCCTACGGCATTTAGAAAATATCACGCGGCCCCAATGCTATCCCACTTTGCGGAAAAGCCGTTTCAGGTACCCGAAGAGCGGGGTGGCCTGGAGGATCGAAATCAGGGCGATGGCCAGCAGGGTGGCCGAAATGGGGTTCGAAAGGAATATGGTCCAGCTGCCGAAACTGATCAAGAGCGACTGGTGGAGACTCACATTGAGCATCTTCCCCAGGATCAGCCCCACGATCATGGGGGCGGTGGGCATCTTGATCTTGTCCATGAAATACCCGAGGATGCCGAAGCCGAACATCAGAATTACATCGAAAATGCTGTTGTTGATGGCGAATGATCCGATCACGCAGAGGATGATAATGATCGGCGCCAGCACCTTGTTGGGCACCCTCGTCACGTTGATGCAGGCCCGGGTAAAGAGGAGTCCTTCTCCCAGCATGAAAAAATTGGCCAGGAAGACGGCCCAGATGAGGGTGTAGGTCACCGCGGCGTAGTCCGTCATCAGGGTTGGTCCCGGCATAATGCCATGGACCATCAGGCCGCCCATGAGAATCGCCGCGGCGGAACTGCCGGGGATCCCCAGGGTGATGGTAGGGATGAGGGCGCCACCCACGACGGCGTTGTTTGCCGCCTCCGAGGCGGCGATTCCCTCGATTTCGCCCGTACCGAATTTTTCCTTGTTCTTGGAAAAACGTTTGGCCTCGTTATATCCGAACCAGCAGGCCGTATCTCCCCCGGTGCCCGGGATGAGGCCTGTTACGATACCGATGATACTCGAGCGGATCGTCGTTACCTGGATGGTTTTGAATTCCTTGAAGGTGGGCAGCATCCGGTCCGTGAAAGAGTTGATGGCCTTGGTTGCTTCCTGATCCTTTTCCACGAGCCGGATCGCCTGGGGGATGGAAAAGAGTCCGATCAGCGCCACGATGAAGGAAACCCCGGAATAGAGTTCGATCATGCCGAAGGTAAACCGGGGGCTGCCCGTAATAGGGTCCATCCCGATCATGGCCAGCAGCAGGCCTAACGCCCCGGCAAGGAGCCCCCTGATCGCCGAACCCTGGGACAGTGAGCCGATGATGGTAATCCCCAGGACGGCCACGGCAAACAACTCCACCGGTCCGAACTTCAACGCGACGTTGCCCAGCACCGGGGCCACGGTGAGTAAAGCGATACTGCTGATCAATCCCCCGATAAAGGAGGCGATGAGGGATACCCCCAGGGCCTTGCCGGCAAACCCCTTCTGGGCCAGCGGGTAGCCATCCAGAACTGTGGCCGCCGCGGCCGGTGTTCCGGGTGTTCTGATCAGGATCGCCGAGATGGAGCCGCCGTACATGGCTCCCAGATAGAGGGAGGCCAGCATACAGAGGCCAGTGGCGGGATCCATGCCGAAGGTCAGGGGCAATAGAATGGCCAGCGCCATGGTGGCCGACAACCCCGGCATGGCGCCGACGAATAAACCCAGGGCGGTGCCCACGGCAATCGCCAACAGATTCTTGAAGGCCAGTACATTAACCAGCCCAGTTAGAAGGTGATCCATGATTACTCCCGAAAAAAATCAATAAAACGTTTGTTTCTGGCGGCTTTGTAAAAAGCGCCAGAGGCAAGGCGCGCAAATCCCGAGGAATGAGGCGTACTTTAGACGTACGCCGCAGTGACGAGGGATGAAGCGCAACGAAGCATATGGACTTTTTACGAAGCCGCGATCCATGATTAACCTTTCACGACATATGACCCAATGGTATGGGCAGGTGGAGGAATTTAACAAATAGCAGGTACACGAAAACCGTAAAACAAACGGTAATAATAAGGATTGTTCTCATTCTGGCGGCCTTGAGATAATATAAGGCGCCAATGATAAAGACCGGCGTGGTGACAAAATACCCGAGAGGATTTATGGCCAGGATGTAGGCGAAAATCAACAGGGCGAAGACCGCCGCCCGTTTGTAATTGATCCCCTCCTCGGGAACCTCTCTTGTTTCCTTGCCCGCACGTTCCCGGCGGTATTTGAGATAGGCCTCCAGAAACATGCCGATCGCCAGCAGCACGATCACGGCAATGAGAATGCGCGGAAGCTGATAGGCGGCTTCTGCCAGTGAAAGGGTGTAATAATAGAAGACCGCCGCCAGGATGGTGGCCAGTATTGAGGCAATGCCGTATTTTACAAGATCGTTCATGCCAACCTTCCTTATGCCAAAGGGAGAGGCGATACCCCGCCTCTCCCCGTTTGCCCTGAAATTAACCGCTACTTCTTGCCGTACTCTGATTTGACCTCGTCCCAGATCGCCTTAAAGTCTTTTTCCTGCTTCACGAGAAATTTGCCGTAATCGTCGCCATACATCATGTCAATGACCAGCGCCCGGTCCGCCGCGGCCTTGAGGAAGGCCGGATCCTTGGCCATATCCTGGAAGGCCTTGATCAGCTTGGCCTTGACATCGGCAGGCATCCCCTTGGGGGCGGAATAACCTCGGGACGATCCGTTGACGACATCATACCCCAGTTCTTTAATCGTGGGCACATTGGGGACGGAGGGATCGCGCTTTTCCGCGAAGATGGCCAGGGGGCGGAGGTTCCCCGCCTTGATCTGGGGATAGGTGATCCCCAGGTTATTGAAGCTCGCATCGATCTTCATGCCCAGGGCGGCCTGCCAGGAGGGCCCGTCGCCTTCGAAGGGGATCTGCTGAAACTTCAGCCCCGAGGCCTTCTGGAGCATCAGGACCGTAAAGAAGTCATCTCCTCCCACCCCGGAATTGCCGACGGTGAGTTTACCGGGGGCGGCCTTTGCGGCGGCAAAAAAATCCTGGGCCGTCTTGTAGGGACTGTCCTTGCCGACCACAATGATGCCGGGATCGGTCACCACGTTGGCGATGGGGTCCAGTTCCGTCACATTGTACTTGATATCGGGATTCATGATGTAGTTGGTGGTGAGCATCGGGGTGTTGGTAATGCTGATGGTATACCCGTCGTTCTTCGTCGCCTTGGCCAGTCTGGTCCAAGCGATCGCGCCCGTCGCCCCGGGGATGTACTGGTTCACAAAGCTCTTGCCCAGCAGTTTTTCCAGGGTCGGCTGGGTGAGCTGGGCCAGGGCGTCACTGCCGCCGCCCGGCTGAAATCCCTGCAATACCGCAATGGGTTTTTCCGGATAGGAGCTGGCGATGGCCGGAGGCCCCCCGATGGATAAAGCAGACAAAGTGAAAAGAGACCCCAGGACAACCAACATTCTGTTCATTCTTGACATTGCACTACCTCCTCTAATTGTAATGGATTATTTCTGACGACTTTGTAAAAAGCCCGGATGCTTCGTTGCGCTGCATCCCTCGTCACTGGTATTCCGGGGACACGTTCCGATCCCTTCGGGCTTCCGGAACATGTCCCCGACGCCTCATTCCTCAGGATTTGCGCGCCTTGCCTGCGGTCTTTTTACGAAGCCGTCCTAAATTCAAGGCTTTTGCGCCTTTTTACGAGTTCATCATTTCTTCCGGTTTTGTGCTTTTCAGATGTTCCTCAGGTTAGTGAAATTAGACGTAGTCAGGTAATTCTGCAAAGCGCGCAGCGCTCGTTCCTTCTGCAATCTCATGAACTCGACGGCCCGCTCACTATCTTTAGTTTCTAATCCTTCGATAATTTTTTTGTGCTCTTCAACAGACGCCATTGCCCTATCGGGCACGTACAGGAATTCATTTGACCAATGTTCAAAACTATCCCAGAGATCGTTAATCAACTTATAGAGGCGAGGATATGGCGCCACGCTGTAGATTCGCAAATGAAACGCTCTGTTGAGCCTCGCAAAATATTCTAACTGATTCCTTTCAATAGCTGATTCCATGTCTTGATTTTTCTTTTTCAACCAATCGATGTCGCGGCTGCTCAAGTGAGGGATTGCCAAACGTATTGCCAGGGCTTCCAGTTCACTTCTAATCAAGTAAATTTCGGTAAGTTCGTGTTCCTCAATCTGCGCAACCACGGCCCCCAAATGCGGGTTAAAAATCACGTAGCCTTCACTTTCAAGTCTTCTGATTGCTTCTCTTACCGGGGTTTGACTAGAGCCGTAGAGTCTGGCTTGTTCAGCCAGCACTAATCTCTGGCCTGGCTTATACCTCCCCTTGATGATTCCCTGTCGGAGTTTCTCATAGATTATCATGCTTTTGGTTTTGAAAGCTTTGGCCATTTTTTCACTCACAAG
>JAXMLI010000136.1:0-4983 GCA_034368785.1 Smithellaceae bacterium
TCAGTCCGGTGGAAATGCCCGAAGACATTCCGGAAGAGGAGACCCTCTTCAAATCCAATCGATCCATCTGCGGGGGGATCGTTCCCGGCATCCGTTACCTGCTCTACATCGATCCCAGGCGATACGCCGAGGTGGAGACCCTGGACAGGAAGAAATCCCTGGGCCGGGTGGTAGGGAAAATCAATCAGAAAAAGGAAGTTATCGAAGGCAAAATCATCCTGATGGGTCCTGGCCGCTGGGGAAGCAGCAATATTGACCTGGGGGTAAACGTCACCTATGGCGATATCAGCAATGCCGCCGCCCTCGTGGAGATCGCCTGGGGCGAGGCAGGCCACCACCCGGAGGTTTCTTTCGGGACCCATTTCTTTCTTGATCTGGTGGAGGCCCAGATCATTTATCTGCCCATCTACCCGAGTGTACAGTCCATGCTCCTCAATGAAGATTTTCTGCTTAGGTCAGAAAACGCCCTGGCCGGTCTGTTACCCGAGGCAGCAGGCTATGCCGATGTCATCAAGCTCATTGATATCCCTCTATCAACGGGAGGAAAATTTGCCAAAATCCTGGCCGATCCGGAAAAACAGATCGCGATCTGTTTTCTGGAAAAACCAGGGGCGCAAGGTGAAAACCAGCCGAAAATTGAAGAGACGGAACGAGAAACATGACAATATCGTTTCTTTTGTGACTATTTATTAACAATATTGTTCTATACTTCTTCGCATCTTACCTCTCCCCGGGGAAGGAAGCTCCCCAGAGAGTTCCTTGGTGGTTCATTTTGGAAGATGAAACCGCCAAACATTAGGGAGCTTCCGAACTATTCACGGAGTCGTCACGGTTCGTGGTACGAGTTTGGCATGGTAAAGGGGTTCTGGATAACGATTACCAGCCAATACAATATTGACGACCTCGTAAAAAGTCGCAAAAGCCTTCAATTTAGGACGGCTTCGTAAAAAGGCCGCAGGCAAGGCGCGCAAATCCCGAGGAATGAGGCGTACTTATGGGTACGCCGCAGTGACGAGGGATGCAGAGCAACGAAGCATCCGGACTTTTTACAAAGTCGTCAATATTTAACGAAAGGATATTTCCCATGTGCCGCTTGTTTGCCATT
This sequence comes from Smithellaceae bacterium, assembly GCA_034368785.1. Lineage (GTDB taxonomy): Bacteria > Desulfobacterota > Syntrophia > Syntrophales > CAMTWB01 > CAMTWB01. Next base: position 1,106 of record JAXMLI010000136.1, read on the forward strand.
ACCAGCAACGAGGCCCTCTCTCCGATGACGGCCCTGCGCGCCGTCGATGTGATGAAGGAAGGATATGACGGCTCCGGCATGGGGCTCTTCATGACCGATCTGGGGGGAGATTTCGTCAATTTCAAGAACGACCCCATCCTCTCCGGCACCTTCTCCAACGAGGGGAAGAAACAGCTGGATCGCTACATGATGGATCTGGATTTTATGGTCAAATACAAGCTTTCCCTCCGGCCCGGCAAGGAGCCGCCGCCGGGGACGCCCCGCCGGGACAACTATCTCGTCCGGGTTTACGAATATCCCCCCGACTGGGTATCCCTGACCGAGGAAGAAAAAATGCGACGGCTTATGATGTGTCAGCTCGAGTTGCGCAAAATGGGCGAAGCAGACGGCTCGATGACCATCTATAGCTTCTGGCCGGACGTGATCATGATCAAAGAGGTCGGCGATCCCATGGCCCTAGCGGAATACCTGGGCTTGAACCGCAAGGAACTACAAGCCAGGATCATGCTGGTCCAGGCGAGGCAGAACACCAATTACGCCATTGACATCTACGCCTGTCACCCCTTCTTTATCCAGGGCTTCGCCAGCATGACCAACGGGGAGAACACCGCCTTCGTTCCCATCAGGGAATTTCTCATGTCCCGGGGCTTCCCCGGCTATGTGGGGTATCAGTCCGACTCGGAGGTATTCACCCATATCCTCCACTACACCATGAAACACCTGGGGATGGGGCTTTCCATGTACAAACATATCATCACCCCTCTGAAGACAGATCAACTGGAACAACATCCGGACGGCCAGCAACTGAAACTTATCAAGCAGAGCTGCCGGCCCCTGATCATCGACGGGCCGAACTGCGTCATCGGTTGTCTTCCCGACAAGACCCTGTTCATGGTCCAGGACAGCAAGAAGCTCCGACCCGGCGTGGTAGGCGGTCATCCCGGCGTATACGTTTTTTCCTCCGAAGCCTGCGGCGTGGACGCCGCCATTCCCGTGCGGGACAAAAGTCGGGATTTTCAACCCATGAAATACGATACCGTATTTGTCGGTCCGGACAGAAAGGAGGTCAAGACATGGAGTCAGTGGGATCCATCACCCCAAGCACACTAAGCAGAAAAGATCTGCCCTGGCAGCTCCTCTGGAGCAAGGAAAAATGTTCTCTCTGCGGCAAATGCACTGCCGTCTGTCCCGTGCGGGCCATTGAACTATCGGTACACCGCCAGCGGCAGGTAAACCTTTCCCTCGGTCTGCAGGGTGAGATGAGCAATCTATACAGTCTTTACCAGGGGATCAGCCAAGCCACCGATCCGGCTCACGCCTGCGTGGGCTGTGGCATGTGCAGTCTCGTCTGCCCCAATGGGGCCATTGTGCCGATCCACAACGATGAACCGGACAAACTCCGGTTCCATATCAATGCCGGGGGAGCGCCCAGACGCCGGGGGGGGCGGCGCAACAATACGAGCAGTCTCCTGGATCAGATCAAGTTTACCCGTATCTCCATGCTGACCGATCCGGCGCTGGACGCGGGCCGGCACGAATTCGAAATGCGTACCCTGCTGGGGAGGGTGCTCTCTCCCGAGGATACGCTGAAGACCATGCGGGAGAAGGGCTGGATTCCCCCGGTGCGGGAAATATATCCGCTGATTATCGGCAGCATGTCCTTCGGGGCCCTGTCTCCCAACATGTGGGAAGGCCTCCAGCTGGGCGTGGCCTATCTGAATGAAGAGATGGGGATGCCCGTACGCATCTGCACCGGCGAGGGAGGCTGCCCCCCGAGACTGCTCCGGTCACGATTCCTCAAGTATGTCATCCTGCAGATCGCGAGCGGCTACTTTGGCTGGGATGAAATCATCCATGCCCTCCCGGAAATGAAGGAAGATCCCTGCGCCATAGAGATCAAATACGGTCAGGGGGCAAAACCGGGGGATGGCGGGTTACTGATGTGGCACAAGGTAAACAAGCTGATCGCCGCCATCCGGGGTGTACCGGCCTGGGTGGATCTTCCCAGTCCGCCCACCCATCAAACACTCTACTCGATCGAAGAGTCGGTGGCCAAGATGATCCAGTCCATGTACATGGCCTGGGGTTTCCGGGTGCCCGTCTATCCGAAGATCTCCGGCAGCAGCACGGCCCTGGCGGTGCTCAACAACCTGGCGCGCAATCCCTACGCGGCCGCGCTCGCGATCGATGGGGAAGATGGCGGTACCGGGGCCGCGTACAACGTCTCTCTGGATCACATGGGCCATCCGATCGCCAGCAGCATCCGGGACGCCTATCTCAATCTGGTCAGGATCGGCAAGCAGAATGAGATCCCCGTCTTTGCCGGGGGTGGCATCGGGAAGAAGGGGAACCTGGCCGCCAACGCGGCCGCCCTCATCATGCTCGGGGCGAGTGGCGTTCAGGTGGGGAAATATATCATGCAGGCCACCGCGGGCTGTCTCGGCTCCGAGACGGACCGCTGCAATATCTGTAATATCGGCGCCTGTCCAAAGGGGATCACCTCACAGGATCCCCGACTGTACCGGCGGCTTGATCCGGAAAAGGTGGCCCAGCGGCTTGTGGAGGTTTATCTCAGCTTTGATACGGAATTGAAAAAGATCGTTTCCGCCCTGGGCCGGTCCACCTCTCTTCCCATCGGCATGTCCGATGCCCTGGGAATTGCGGACCATCACGCGGCGGAACGACTGAGCATCCGGTATGTGGTATAGGTGAATGATATGTCTAAGAAAGCAACCATACTGATCCCCGGGATGGAAAAGGGCCAGCGGGTGGACTCCCGGGTCCTCGAAGAGCGGATTCAGCGGGCCGTCTGCGATGGCTTCCGGGAGATAGAAATAGTTGGCCATGGACAGCATGGCATGGGTGGTCGTCTCTGGCAGGCCGGAGATGAGGAGGTCCGGATCAGGGTGCTTGGCATTTCCGGTCAGCGCCTGGGCGCGATGGGTTTTCCCAATACCCTGATCGACGCGGTCGGTCCCGCCTCCGATGACGTGGGCTGGCTGAACAGCGGCGCCCGGATCGTGGTCCGGGGAAACGCCGGCAACGGCGCCGGCAATGCCATGGCCCAGGGAAAGATCTATATCGCCGGCAATATCGGCGCGCGGGGCATGACCATGACGAAACAGAACCCCCGGTTCGCTCCCCCGGAACTCTGGGTGCTGGGATCAACGGGTGATTCCTTCGCTGAATTCATGGCGGGAGGCATCGCGGTAATCTGCGGTCACGGTACGACGGGCAACGATAACGTCCTGGGCTGGCGTCCCTGCGTGGGCATGGTGGGGGGAAAGATCTATTTCCGGGGGAAACAGGAGAGCTACAGTGCAAATGATGCCCTGCTCAGTCATCCAGGCGAGGAGGATTGGCAGTGGCTTGTTTCCCACATGAAGGAATACCTCGGTGCCATCGCCCGCCCGGAACTAATGTCGGAGCTTATCGCAAATCGGGACCAGTGGCAGATTTTCTCGTCCCGTAAGTCCAGAACCAAGACCGCAGAGACCATAAAAAAACTTCCCCGGTATTACCGGGAGGTATGGAACAAGGAACTGGGACCGGGCGGGATCATCGGGGATCTTACCAGCATGGATCGCAGCCTGATCCCGGTGATCGCCAAAGGAGAGCTCCGCCGGTTTGAGCCGCTATGGGAAAATCACCAGTGGGCGCCACCCTGTCAGGCCAATTGTCCCTCGGGAATCCCCGTCCAGCAGAGATGGGAACTGATTCGTCAAAACAAGCTGGAGGAAGCGGTGGACCTGGCCCTTTCCTACACCCCCTTTCCCGCCTCGGTGTGCGGACACCTCTGTCCGAATCTTTGTATGCAGAACTGTACCCGCCAGGTGTCGCAGCTGCCGCCGATCGATATCTCCCTCCTGGGGAGGGCG
>JAXMLI010000137.1:0-5603 GCA_034368785.1 Smithellaceae bacterium
TTTATGACCTTTTTACGAAGTCGTCAAAATTGATATTTTTGACGTTCCGAGCCTGGCGACGGGCGGAACCGGAGGAGTCGGGGACATGTTCCGGAAGCCCGATGGGATCGGAACCTGTCCCCGGAACAGGAAGGGGCCGCGGATGGATATAGTTTTTTTCAAGATTGCCCTGTTTGCCTCGCTGGCAAGCTCCCTTTGTTATGTTGTGTCTATCATGGTGAAACGGGTTGTCGCGGCCAAGATAGGCACCTGGGTGCTGCTCGCGGTGTTTTTGTTTCTGACCGTCTCTTTTGGTTTCCGCTGCGTCACCACGGGCAGCAGCGAACTTCTTACCGCCCACGGGGTTCTTGTCTTTTTCGCCTGGGCCATGTCCGGCGGCTACCTGGCGTTGCAAATCAAGACCAAGACCCGGGTGCTGGGGGTGCTTGTGGCGCCGATGGTTTCCCTCGTCCTGATCGGCGCCTCCATCGGCATTGGGGCGAGGATGGAATTGCCCGTGATCCTGCGGGGCTCGCTGGTGCCGCTCCATGTGCTCCTGACCCTGACCGGAGAGGCCCTCCTGATCATCGCCTCTGTCGCGGGAGGGATGTACCTCGTACAAAACGGGTCCATCAAGAAGAAAAAGATGGGGGGGCTGGTGAGGCTCCTTCCTTCCCTGACCGACCTGGACCGGATCAACCACCTCTGTCTTTTGGCGGGTTTTCCTTTACTTACGCTGGGGGTTCTCCTTGGCTCCATCTGGGCGAGCGCTGTCTGGGGCAGTCACTGGCCGTGGGATCCGAAATTTGTCTGGGCCTCGATTGTCTGGCTGTTTTATGGCATTCTGATCTACCAGCGCCTGTTTCTCGGCTGGAAGGGGCATCGTCCGGCCCTGTTTTCCATCGCTGCCTTTTCTCTCTTGCTCGCCTCCTATCTGGCGGTGAGGTTGTTTCTCCCCACTGCCCACAGGTTTATTTAACGTCCATGCGCATCGTACTGATCGGAGTGAATCATAAATCAGCGCCTCTTGAGCTTCGGGAGAAACTATGTCTCGCCGGAGAGAAAGAGGCCGACCTTCTGGCCGAGATCATGAATATCCCTCAGGTAAAGGAGGCCCTCTACCTCTCCACCTGCAACCGCGTGGAGATCCTGGCCAGCCTCCATGACCAGGAGGATTCCCTCGACGGTCTCAGGGGATTCATGTTACGTCAGGGGAACCTTTCCCCCGGGGAGATGGAGCGCTGCGTTTACATCTACGAAGGTTCCGAAGCGGTACGTCATCTCTTTCGGGTCGCCTCAAGCATCGATTCCCTGGTGATGGGAGAAGCACAGATTCTGGGGCAGGTTAAAGAGGCATACCGCTTTGCCGCCGAAAAGGGGGCCACCGGGATTATCCTCAATAAAATACTCCACCAGGCCTTCCGCGTGGCCAAGCGGGTCCGGACGGAAACGGCCATTGCCCAGAACGCCGTCTCGGTGAGTTATGCCGCGGTCAGCATGGCCAAAAAGATCTTCGGCGATCTGAAGGGTAAAAAGGTTCTCCTGGTGGGGGCCGGTGAGATGTCCGAGCTGGCGGCAAGACAACTCATCAAGTATGGGGCGGCCAGGATCATTATCGCCAACAGAACTTACAGCCGGGCGGTGCAACTGGCCGATCAATTTAACGGTGAGGCGATCGGTTTTGACCTGCTCCACCAGGCCCTGGCGGACGTGGATATTGTTATCACCTCGACCGGGGCAACGGGATATGTCATTGGCGCCGAGCTCGTTGCCCGGGCGGTACAGGGAAGGAAGAATCGCCTCCTGTTCCTTATTGATATTGCCGTGCCGAGGGATATTGATCCGCGGGCCGGAGACCTGGAGAATGTCTTTCTCTACAATATCGACAACCTTCAGGAAATCGTGGATGAAAATTTCCAGCAGCGGAACGTGGAGGCGCAAAAGGCCCAGGGGATTATCGATGAGGAGATTGCCTACTACCTGGCCTGGCTGGGCAGCTTGGGGGTAGTGCCCACCATCTCCTCTCTCCGCGCAAAGTTTGACGGCATCATGAAAGGGGAACTGGAGCGCTCTTCGTCCTGGCTGGGCAGGATGGGCGAGGAAAACCGAAGGCAGGTGGAAATACTTCTGGCGTCGGTAATAAACAAGCTCCTTCATGATCCCGTCGTAACCCTCAAGGAGGAGAGCGGGGATAATGGCGCCGCGGCCTACATCGCGGCGGTGCGCCGACTTTTCAGGCTGGAAGAGAAATGAGACTATGACTGAATCATTCAAGATTGGAACCAGGGGAAGCGCCCTCGCCCTGGCCCAGGCGAACTGGGTGGCAGGGCAGATCAGGAAAGAGTACCCCCATGCCCAGGTGGAGCTTGTGGTAATCAAGACCAAGGGAGATATTATGCAGGATGTTTCTCTGGTAAAGATCGGCGGCAAGGGGGTATTTGTCAAGGAAATCGAGGACGCCCTCCTCGAGGGAAAGATCGACCTGGCGGTCCACAGTATGAAGGACGTGCCGGCCATCCTGCCCGATGAGCTCGCGATTATTGTCACGCCGGCGAGGGAAGACCCCCGGGATGTACTCATCTCCCGCAATAACGTCAAACTGGAGACACTCAGAAGAGGCGCCCGGATCGGCACCGGCTCCCTCAGAAGAAGCATCCAGATCAGGGAGTTTCTTCCTGATCTGGAGGTGGTGCCGCTCCGGGGCAATCTGGATACCAGGATCAAAAAGATCGAGAAGGATAACCTCGATGGGATCATTCTCGCGGCGGCGGGGATGAGAAGATTGGGCTGGGTCGCGCAGGTTTCTCAGTTTATTCCCGTGGAGACGATGCTGCCGGCCGTGGGGCAGGGGGTAATCGGAATTGAGATCAGGGAGAATGAAGAGCTGCGAGACCGGCTCTCCTTTCTCCAGCATCAGCCTACCTGGGAGGAAGTGGCGGCGGAGCGGGCCTTTCTCCTGACCCTGGGAGGCGGATGTCAGCTGCCCATCGCGGGGTACGCGACCAGGCGGCGGGGAATGATTATTCTCCGGGGTCTCGTGGGCAGCATGGATGGTAAAACTATCATCCGGGCCGAGGAGATCGGTCTGCCCGAAGATGGTCCCGCGATGGGGAAGAGGCTCGCGGAGCATATCCTCGAACGGGGCGGCCGGGACCTGCTGGAAGAGGCCTATCGGGGGCTTGACGGCAAATAAGGCAACTGAGGTAGGCAGGCTGGGGGGTGAAGGTTTTTAGGGGCAAATCATGTGTGATCCCACAAAATCTCAGGCAGGGATGACCGGTGAAGTGGTGACCCTTGGGGATGAATTGAACTGGCTTGAAAACAATCCCCTCTTCGGCAAGGGGGTGGTGATCACCCGGCCCCGGGCGCAGGCGGGCGGTTTCGCCTCGTTGCTCCAGGCCGCGGGCGCGAGGGTGATCCATTTCCCCACCATCGAGATCATCCCCCCGGCGTCTTTCGCGGACCTGGACCGGGCCATAGAGATGCTGGAGTCCTATCACTGGATCATCTTCACGAGCGCCAACGGGGTGCGCTTCTTCTTTAAGCGTTTGAAAGAACGGGGCCGGGATATCCGGGGTCTGAAAGGGATCAGGATCTGCGCCGTCGGCCCCGCCACGGCCGCCCTCATTGAGGCCAGGGGGATCAAGGTAGATCTGGTGCCAAAGTCCTATCTCTCCGAAGGGATTGCGGCAGCCTTTCAGGGGATGGATATGAGCGGGAAGAAAATCCTCCTCCCCAGGGCGGAGCTTGCCCGGGACGTGGTTCCGGAGGCGCTCTCGGGGCTGGGTGCTCAAGTGGCGCCAATTGTGGTTTACCGGACGGTATCCACGGCGGGGAAGAGGGCCGAAATCGCCGGTCCTATAGCGGAGGGGAAGGTGGATGTGATCACCTTCACCAGTCCATCTACGGTCAAGGGTTTCCTTTCGATCTGGGGCGAGGACGAACCCCTGCCGAAAGGAATCAGGATCGCCTGCCTCGGGTCGGTTACGGGCGCGGCGGCGAGGAAGGCCGGACTCAGGGTGGACATCATGCAGGAGGTCTTTACCATTGAAGCCCTCGTGGAGGGTATGGCGGCCTATTTTGTGGGCGAAGGTGTGCTGGACTGAAGGGCATTATGTTTTGATGAACTCGTGTAAGCCATAAAACGATCACCAAGGCGCCGAAAATGGCCTGTTTTGGGGACTGGAGGGACGCGCTCCGTAGCGTCCGCTGGAGTTTTGCAAGAAACTCGTGTGTTCTGAATTTGTAACCAGCGAACTCTTAATGCTTGCCTCAAAATATGTCAGTATGCTAGGAGTTTTTCTACAGGAGAATCATTAATGCTCGAAATTATCCCCTTCCAGGCCCTCCGGCCCGGCAAAGAGTCCGTCCGGTCCGTGGCCGCCCCGCCTTACGATGTGGTAGGGCTCTCCGAGGCGAACCAGCTCTTGGCCGCCAACCCCCTGAGTTTTATCCAGGTGGAAAAGACCGGAGCGGGACTGCCTGCCGAGGCCTCGCCGGATGATGAACAGGCCTACCGGCAGTCCCGGTTTAACCTCGAAAGATTGAAGAAGGAAGGGGTCCTGTGCCAGGACGAACAGGACTGCTTCTATCTCTATCGGCTGACCAGACAAGGGCGCGAGCAAATTGGTCTGGTTTCCTGCCTCAACATTGATCAATATGAACGGGGACTCATCAAGAGGCACGAACTCACCAGGACCGACAAGGAACTGGACCGGATAAGGCACATCATGACCGTAGAGGCCCAGACCGGGCCGGTCTTCATCGCCTACCGCGCGCTGGAGGCCATTGACCGGCTTGTGGCCGGGCTCAGCACAGACGAACCTGAATATCAATTTGTCACCGATGACGGGGTAGCTCACACCGTGTGGGTTATCCGCCAGGCCGAGGACATTAAACGCCTACAAGGGGAGTTTTCCCGGCTGGACGCCCTCTACATTGCCGACGGCCACCATCGGGCGGCCGCCGCAGCGGAGGCGGCAAAAAGGAAAAACAGCCTTCTTCCTGACGATCATGATTCCCATCGGTGGGATTATATGCTGGCCGTTCTCTTTCCCCATGATCAGTTGCAGATTCTGCCCTACAACCGGGTGATAAAGGGTCTCAACGGTCTTTCCGGCGAGGAATTCCTGAAAAAAATCCGGCAAAATTTTATCGTCCGGATTAACGCCAGAATCAAGACAGCCGACCTCCCGGGGGCGCTTTGCCTCTATTTCCGGGATCAATGGCACCATTTGCAGGCCCGGCATGGACTCTTCCGCCAGGATGATCCGGTGGCGAGCCTTCCCGCTCAGATTCTGCAGGACCATCTCCTGGCCCCGGTGCTGGGAATCGAAGACCCCCGGTCGAGCGAACGGCTTGATTTCGTCGGGGGTGTTCATGGGACGGAGGAACTGGAGCGCCTGGTGGACTCGGGGGGCTTCGATATGGCCTTCTCTCTTTCTCCCGTAACGATCGAGGAGTTGATGAGGGTGGCAGACGCGAAGCTGCTGATGCCTCCCAAGTCCACCTGGTTCGAGCCGAAGCTCAGGAGTGGAATCTTCACCCATCTCCTGACGGCTTCGTAAAAAGTCCGGATGCTCTCGTTGCACTGCATCCTTTACGTGTTCCGGGGACACGTTCCG
>JAXMLI010000138.1:0-9729 GCA_034368785.1 Smithellaceae bacterium
CCGCCCTGGACGGCAAGGCCCTCTTGGAACAAATGGACCGAAACCTCAACCCCGAATCCTATGAATCGTACAGAAAGCTCATCAATATCGAAGCCGACGGCAAAAAGAAGGAGTTCACCCTTTTTACCGTCAAAAAGGGGACCGACAAGGTGGCCTCGGTCTTTCTCGCCCCGGCCAGCGAAAAGGGCCGGAGTACCCTGCGGCTCGGCGACAACATGTGGCTCTACATCCCGGGCGTGGGCAAGCCGATCCGGATCACGAGCCTCCAGTCCGTGGTGGGCGGCGTGTTTAACAATGCCGACATCCTCCAACTGGACTACGCGGCGGAATACAATGTGGAAAATATTGAGGAAAAAGGCGGGGAATACCTCTTTTATCTCAAGGCCAGGACCAAGACCGTGGCCTATGACCGGCTGAAAATCTGGGCCGATAAAGGGAAACTGCTCCCCACCAGGATCGAATGCCTCACCGAGGCGAACATGCTGATCAAGACGGTCTATTTTAAGGATATCAAAGACCTGGGCGGAGGCATCGTAAGGCCCGCGGTCGTAGAGACCGACAGCCCCCTCTACAAGGGCGCCAAGTCGGTCATGATCTTCGCCCAGTTAAAGAAGCGATCTTTCAAGGACGAGGTCTTCTCGCTGACCTATATGCCTAACCTGGAGTCCCTGCGGTGAGAGAACGATCAATGATCAATGATCAACGATCAACGATCATTCGAGGACCTATATGCCGAACCTGGAGTCCCTGCGGTGATGGGAGTAAGGGATTTCTCCATCACCTGCTCCGTGTGCTGCTCCTGCTCCTTGCTTTTCTGCTCCTTCCTCCCCTGGACGGGCGAGCGGCGGAATCCTATACCTTCGATCCCTCGGAGATCGAGAAGAAACCCTGGCATATCGGCGGCTATGTGGAACTCCGCCCCGTCCTCTACGGTCTGGACCGGGATTCCGCCCTCTACAAGCTGCAATATTACGATCAGGAGCGGGGATCGACCATCGAGGAATACAACGCCCGCCTCCAATTGGAAGGCAGCTATGAAAAGGGACCGGGCCGCCTCTATGTCCGGACGAATACGGACTTACGGCACTCCTCCTTCGCCGGCGGCACGGAACGGACGGCCCTTTTCGAGGGCTACGGCACCCTCAAACCCTCGGATTCCTGGAAGTTCGAAATCGGCAAGAAGAACCTGAAGTGGGGCAAGGGGTATGCCTGGAACCCCGTAAATTTCCTCGACCGCGCGAAGGACCCCGCCGATCCCGACCAGACCCTCGAAGGAAACGTCATGGCCACGATGGACTACATCCGGAGCTTCGACGGCCCCCTGAAAACCCTTTCCTTCACGCCGGTCCTTTTCCCCGTTTACGATCACGTAAACGACCAGTTCGGCCTGAACAACCGCCTCAACCTGGCCGGGAGGCTCTATCTCCTCCTGTACGACACGGACCTGGACCTGATCTATCTGGCCGACGGCAGTCGTACCGCCCGGATGGGCCTGGACTTTTCCCGAAACATCTCCAGCAACTTTGAAATTCACGGCGAATTGGCCTATATTCAGGATAATCAAAAGCAGGTCCTGGACCCCACCGGCGCCGTACGGCTGGAAACGGAAAACGCAACCAGCGGCCTGATCGGGATCCGCCATCTTTCCACCTTCGACCTCACGACGATCATAGAATATTACCACAATGGCGCCGGGTTCAAGGCCGATACGATGAAAAACTATTTCCGGTACATCCATCAGGGCGCGGAACTCTACCGGACGACGGGGAACAACCGGCTCCTGGCCGCCGCGCAAAACCTGGCCGCCGCCGGCTACGGCCGCAACAACCCGCAGGAGGATTACCTCTATCTGCGGCTGAGCCAGAAGGAACCCTGGAACATCCTCTATTTCTCCCCTTCCGTAACGACGATGGTGAACCTCAACGACCTAAGCTACAGCATCACGCCGGAGTTGCTGTACACCGGGATCACCAACCTGGAGCTGCGCCTGCGGTTCGGCTGGCTGGGCGGCGGCCGGGAAACGGAGTTCGGGGAAAAGGCAAACCGCTACCGTCTGGAACTACGGGCGGGGTATTACTTCTGAAGGGGCGGGGGAAAAATCCGAAGGCCACTCTTTTCGTCATTCCGGCGGAGGACGGAATCCAGCGCTCTCCCCGGCAGGGCCGAGGTTTACTCCGCAGGCCCGACGAGAACGTAGGGTGCGTCTGGACGCACCGTCTTTGCCTGGATTCCCGCCTGCGCGGGAATGACGATTTCTTGCCGCTTCATCACGCCTGACTTACCCCTAAAAACCTTCAGTCTATCCACCTGTTTAGTTCAACAGATCCTGGGCAGCGGTTCCGCCAGCGGCATATCGACGATCCGGGTCGCGCCGGTGGGCAGTTTCATCATCACCCGCCCGGGGGGATGGGACTGGACGGCCCCGATAATCGCCGCCTCCCTGCCAAGCGGCTGGGTCCGCATCGCCTTGAGGACATCATCGGCCACGGCAGGATCCACAATCGCCACCAGTTTTCCCTCATTGGCCAGATGAAGGGGATCAAAACCCAGTAGTTCGCAGGCCCCCCTCACCTCCTCCTTCACCGGAATCAGACCCTCTTCAATCTTGATGGCCACCCCCGATTGGACGGCCAGTTCATTCAACGTGGCGGCCAGCCCCCCCCGGGTGGGATCGCGGAGGCAGTTGATCCGGTTCGAGACGGAGAGCATGGCCGCGACCAGACCGTTCAAGGGGGCGCAATCGCTTTTCAGGGTGGTATGAAACCGGATTCCCTCTCGCTCGCTGAGTACCGCCATGCCATGATCGCCAATGGAGCCGCTCAAAATTACCAGGTTCCCGGGACGGGCATTGACCGCGGAAATGGCGATGCCCTCGGGGATGAAGCCGATCCCGGCGGTGTTGATAAATATCTGGTCGGCGGACCCCCGGTTGACCACCTTGGTATCGCCGGCGACGACCATGACCCCGGCCTCGCGGGCCGCCTCGGCCATGGAGGACACAATTTTTACCAGGTCAGCGACGGGAAACCCCTCCTCGATGATAAACCCCGCGCTAAGATAACGGCAGCAGGCGCCGCTCATGGACAGATCGTTCACCGTGCCGCAAATGGCCAGCTTCCCGATGTCTCCTCCGGGGAAAAAGAGCGGCGTCACCACGTAACTGTCGGTGGTGAAGGCCAGTCGGCCGGCGCCGCCGGGAAGAACCGCCGCGTCGTCCAGCCTTAAAAGTGTCTCATTGCGAAAGGCGGGCAGGAAAATCTGCTCCACCAGTTCATGGCCCATCCGGCCGCCGCTCCCGTGGCCCAGCTGGATATATTCCCAGGGGAAGGATGAGGATTTCATCGGGCTTCCCTCCAGGCCGCGGCGCAGGAACCCTCGGAAGAAACCATGCAGGGACCCACGGGCGCCTCGGGGTGGCAGACCGACCCGAAAAGGGGGCAGGCCGGAGGGCGCAATACCCCCCGGAGGACCTCGCCGCAACGACAACCCGGGGCCTCCCGGCCCGGGGGGACGGTCAGGTTAAAGGCGGAGACGGCGTCAAAACACTTCCAGTCCGTCCGGAATACGAGACCCGTGCCGGGCAGGCGTCCCAAGCCGCGCCAGTCCGCCTCGGCAGGCGCGAAGACCTCGGCCATGATCCGCCGGGCGGCCTCGTTGCCGGCCTTGGTCACCCCGCGCCGGTACTGGATTTCTACCTGCGGTTTTTTCTCCCTGGCCTGGCGGACCAGCATCAGCGTCGACTGCAGGATATCCACGGGTTCGAAACCGGCGACCACGCAACCCAGGCCGTATCGGGCGGGGATGAACTCATAGGGAGCGCTGCCGAGAACGACGCTCACATGACCGGGCATGAGAAAGCCGTCGAGCCGAACCTCGCCCAGTTCGAGCAAGACCTCCAAGGCCAGGGGGACGGTCTTGTGGAGGGAGAGGACAAAAAAATTGTCGATCCCCCTTTTCCTGGCCTCCAGGACCGTGGCGGCCACCGTGGGCGCCGTGGTCTCGAAACCGACGCCGAGGAAGATCACCGGTCGCCGGGGTGCGCTGCCGGCCAGATCGAGCGCATCGAGGGGCGAATAGACGACCCGGACATCACTCCCCCGTGCCCGTTCCTGCGCCAGGGTGGAATGGGAACCGGGGACGCGCACCATATCGCCGAAGGTGGCAATCGTCACCTCCGGCAACCGGGCCGCCGCGATGGCCAGGTCCAGATCGGTATTGGCGGTGACACAGACGGGGCAGCCCGGCCCGGAGATCAGCTCGATGGTCTCCGGCAGGAGCTGCCGGAGGCCCCACTTCGCAATGGCGTGGGTGTGGGTGCCGCAGACCTCCATGAATCGCAAGGGGAAAGTTGCCTGACGATGGATCTCCTCCGCCAGGGCCTTCACCCGGGGGCCTGCCCGGTATTCATCCAGGTGCTTCATGCGACCTCCCCGTCCGGCAGCTCGGCCAATAGCGCCAGGGTCTCCTGCGCCTCTTTTTCATCAATAACGTGCAGAGAAAAGCCCGCATGGATCAGGAGATAGTCATCAAGCCTGGCCTCGGGGGTGAACTGAACGTTCACCTGCCGCACCACGCCGCCAATCTCCACCTCCGCCAATTGGCCGTCGATACTGATTACCCGTGCTGGAACCGCTACACACATGAATCATACCTCTCTCACCTGAAAGCGGGCATCTTGCCTGCCCAAGGACAGGCGAGACGCCTGTCCTATTATTTGGGAGGGCATGAATCATTTAATAGGTCAGGCGTCTCGCCTGACAAATTTTCATGCCCCTTTGTGAGCCGCCGGCTCATGAGTGTTTCATCCGAAAAGAGGGCGGGCATCTTGCCTGCCCTGACGAAGCGGCGTATCGGTGTATCGGCGAATCACCCTTTCTCCGTTTCTCCGATACGCCGTTACTCCGTCACGCCCCCGCCATCACCGCCCGGCCCAGCCTGTAGGGTGCGTTAGGCGTCTTTTTGCCGTAACGCACCGTAAAATTGGTGCGTTACGCTTCGCTAACGCACCCTACATTCTACGCCCTACGCCTTACGCCCTTCCCCCCGCCATCACCGCCTGGCCCAGGGCGATGCCGCCGTCATTGCAGGGCGCCTGACGGTGGATCAGGACCTCAAAACCCGCCGCGCGGAGGGAAGAATAAACACCTTCCAGGAGGAGACGGTTCTGGAAGACGCCCCCGCTCAAGGCCACCTTTTTCCAGCCCCCGCTCTTTTGCAGTTTAAGACAAACAACCAGGGCGAGTTCTACCAAAGTATTATGGAATCTCCCGGCGATCACGGGCGCGGCCACCTGATTGTTGATGTCCGCCAGGATACCCCGGAGCAATGGCCGTAACCTTACTATCACAACCTCCCCCTCCTCATCCAGGTCGAAGGGATAGGCGCCCGCCCCCGCGGGACGGGCGATCATTTCCAGCGCAATCGCCGCCTGTCCTTCATAGGAGACGGCGCCGACCAGTCCCAGCAGTGCCGAAACCGCATCAAAAAGACGACCGCAGGAGGAGGTCAGGGGGGCATTGATCCCCCTTTCTATCTGCTTTAAGACCACCTGCCGCTCCAACTCGCCGATCCCGGACAGTCCGGGCAGCTTCCCCTCATGGACGGCCTCTTCCCCAAGGAGGGTGGCAAGATAGCTTAGAGCCATCCGCCGGGGATGGCGAATCGCCGCCTCGCCTCCCGGCATGGGCACGTACTCTAAATGGGCCAGCCGGACCAGGGACCGGCTGGAACCGGCCACAAATTCACCACCCCAGTAATGGCCATCGAGACCGTACCCGAGGCCGTCGAAGGCCAGGCCAATCGCCTCGCCCGTCTCGCAGTTTTCCGCGAGGCAGGAGGAGATGTGGGCGAAGTGGTGCTGCACCCCGATTTTCTCTCCGGGCAGGGCCAGGGCATGTTTCGTCGAAAGGTATTCCGGGTGGAGGTCGTGGGCGATGATTTCCGGTTCCAGCCGGAAGAGGTCCTGGTACAGCCCGATGACCCGCTCATAATGGGCGAGGGTCTCCAGGTTTTCCAGGTCCCCGAGGTGCTGACTGAGAAAGGCGTGCCGTCCCTGGGCCAGACAAAAGGAGTTTTTCAGCATGGCCCCAGAGGCCAGGGTCGGTCTCAGCGGGCCGGGCAGACGAATCGGATGGGGCGCATAGCCCCGGGCCCGCCGCAAGAGGGCGGGAGCGCCGGCCATCACCGCGGCGACGCTGTCGTCATACTGGAGGTGGATCTCCCGGTCATGGAGGAGAAAGGCGTCGGCGATGGTAGAAAGGCGCGCCAGGGCCTCGTCGTTATCCTTGGCGATCGGTTCCTCGCTTTGGTTGCCGCTCGTCATGATCAGGGGCAGGCCCGTCTCGGCCATAAGCAGGTGATGGAGGGGCGTATAGGGCAGCATCACGCCGAGGCAGCGCTGAGCGGGGGCGCAGTTCCGAATGATCCGGGAGTCCTCCCGCCAGGGCAAAAGCACAATCGGGGCCTCCGGGGAGAGGAGCAGGGTCTCTTCTGCCGGGGTGACAGGACAATGTTCCCGGACGGCTTCCATGTCCCGGAGCATTACGGCCAAGGGCTTGTCCGGCCGGTTTTTGCGCCGTCGGAGGGTTGAAACTACCTCCGGGTCCAGGGCATTGCCCGCGAGCAGGAATCCCCCCAGCCCCTTGAGGGCAATAATCTTGCCCGATTTGAGCAGATTGGCCGCCTCGGAGAGACCATCCCCGGCCAGGAGGACCTTCCCCTTGGCATCGCAGAGGGACAGGCGAGGTCCACACTCCGGGCAGGCGTTGGGCTGGGCGTGGAACCGCCGGTCGGCCGGATCGTCGTATTCGGCCTGGCAGCGGGGACACATGACAAAGCGATCCATCGTCGTCAAGTGTCTGTCGTAGGGCAGATCCCGGATGATCGTGAAACGGGGGCCACAGTTGGTGCAGTTGGTGAAGGGATAACGGTAGCGTCGGTCCGCCGGATTGAATATCTCGTCCCGGCAGTCCGGGCAGGTGGCGATATCGGGCGAGATGAACTGATATCCCTCCTCCGCCACCCGGCTCGGGATAATCTCAAAATCTTCAAAACCCGCCACCGGCAGGCAAATCTCCTCCATAGATTCGATCCTCGCCCGGGGAGGGATATTGGAACTCAGCTCCCGGCTGAATTCCCCCACAGCGGGGCCTTCCACCTCAATGATCACCCCGGCGGCTGTATTGCAGACCCAGCCCTTAAGACCATAGCGATGGGCCAGTCTCCAGATATGCGGCCGGAAACCTACCCCCTGCACCACGCCGCGCAGGAGGAAACGCCGACGTCCCGAGGGCTCCTCATCTTTTTCCGCCTCAACTCCGACTGAGCCAGTTTCCATGATCACCTCAGATTTACGGTGCGTTACGCTTCGCTAACGCACCATACAATCTAACCCGAAAGGACGCGCTCCGTCGCGTCCGCAACAGTCCCTGTCGCAGCCAAGGCTCAAGCGGCCATGACGGAGCATGGCCCTCCAAAAACCAGGGATAAAAACCTCACAAATCGCTCTTCGGAGGGAGGCACCATGAGGAGAGCTCGTTGTTCACCAGTTCTATCACCCGGGGGAGGGAGGATGCAACCTCCGGGGTCAGCTCCATCCCCCAGGAAATCTCCCCGGGCTCGATGCCGATGATCGCCACCGACCGGGGCATCAGGGAAAGTGACCGGGCCAGCGCGAACACCTCCGGAAGTTTCAGATCATGGGAGGAAAAAGAGGCCCCCTGAGGCTTGTCCATCAGTTCCTCGGGGGAAAATCTGATCACCGTTCCGGGAGCTTTATTCATCCGGGCCGCATCAATCAGCACCATCCCGTCCGCTTTCTCCAGGAGTTCCAGGAGGCCCACCCCGGGCAGGCCGGCCTCAATCAGAGACACCTCGGGCGGAAGGGGACGGGGGTCCTCCCGCAGTCTGCGGACGACATGTATCCCCACCCCCTCGTCCTTGAGCAGCAGATTACCCACCCCCACCACGAAAAGCCGGGGAGTATTGCCCTCTTTGGCCATCCTTTCCCCTCGTTGCACTTCTTATGACGCCGAAAAAAACCCAGAGGGCCACGACGGAGCGTGGCCCTCCAGAAAAAAGCACAATGCCGCAAAAGATCGAGCGGTTGCCCGCCCCTGTGGAATAAGGACGATTTACAAAATAGAAACCAGGAGACAGCTGTCTTAGAGTTCAGCCTCGGTCTCCTGGTTTCCAATATTTTCCTTCCCTCTCTGCCCGGCCCCACAGCGAGCCTGTTTTCTACGAGCACATCAGTACCGGCTCGCCCCTCCTCAGACGAATCTCACGTCCAGGAGATGGGTGGAGCAGGAGATGCAGGGATCATAGGCGCGAACGAGCATTTCCAGCCGCAGCCGGATCTCCTCTTCCGGCTTATCCATGAGGAGCGGGAGGAGGGCCTCCATGTCCAGCTGGATATTGGCATGGTTCTGGTTGGTGGGAATGATGCAGTTCGCCTCCCGGCAGATGCCCTTGTCATCATAGGTGTATTCGTGGAACAGGATTCCCCGGGGCACATCCACCGCCCCGGCGCCGGTCCCCGCCTTCGGTGTTACCTGGAGATTTTCCTCCTTAAGTCCCGTCGCCAGCAGTTCATCAATCAGGCGGATCAGCTCCTCCGCCGCATGGACCGCCTCGACGACCTGCGCCACCGTGTTCATGAAGGGATTATGACAGGGGGCGGTAATTCCGAGATCCGCCGCCGCCTTTTTGGCCAGGGGAGAGAGCTGTCGGTGGTTGAGGTTGAACCGGGCCAGGGCGCCCACGAGATAGCTCGCCCGCCTGTTTTTGGCATACTTGGCCGTGGATTGAGGCACCAGATATTCGTTGGTCCATGCCCGGTAATTGGCCACCGCGGTGACACCCGCATCAGTGGACCCGATCTGGCCATCGTAGAGGGCGTATTCCTCTCCCGAGGTGAGGGCGATGTACTCCGTCTCGCGGTTGAACTGGGGTATGGTCAGGGTCTTGAAGAGGGCCAGCGTCGCCTCCACATCGGGCAGGGCCTCCACCAGGCGCTGCCGGATCGCCTTGATCTCCTTGATTTCCGGCAGTTTCGTGAAACCGCCCACGGCGGGCGTGATCGGGTGGACCGTTCTCCCGCCGAAGATATCGCAGAGGTCGTTGGCGAGTTTCTTCATTCTGAGGGCGCGGAGGACCACCTCGGGGTGGGTAGCCACGAGGGGAAAAACGGATGGCGCGCCGACCAGATCCGGCGCCACGAGGAAATAGGCGTGGAGGATGTGGCTCTGGAGGTTTTCTCCCTGGATCAGGATCCTCCGGAGCAACTTTGTCTGGGCCGAAACCTCGATTCCCATCGCCGCCTCGGTGGCCTTAAGGGAGGCCAGGGTATGGCCGATGGAACAGATGCCGCAAATCCGGGAGGTAATGTGGGCCAGTTCCTGATAGCTTCTCCCCCGGACAAAGGCCTCAAAAAAACGCGGCGCCTCGACCACCTTCCACATGCATTCCTCAATGCGCCCTTCTTTGACATTGACCACGATATTGCCGTGGCCCTCAAGACGGGTTACATGTTCCACATTGATGTTTATATTCCTCATTTGGCCACCTCCGAATTTCCCAGGAAAAGACGAAATTGCCCGATGGCCTGATCCACCGTGAGGCCATACTTCTCTAAGACCTCTTTTTCCGCGTCGGTGTTGGGATCAGGTATGAGTCCGCGACAGCCGACACAGTTATCCTGGTAGGTCGGGCACCAGGACCCGCACCCGG
>JAXMLI010000139.1:0-5457 GCA_034368785.1 Smithellaceae bacterium
CAAGAAACGGATCGCCATGCCGGGCCACGGAAAGCGTGGAAGCTGGCGAGCATTGCTCGGGTTTCAGGCAGGCAAGAAATCGTTTTTCCTTTATTTATTTCCCAAAAACAGCCGGGACAACATTGAAGACGACGAGATGAAGGCCATGAAACGCCTGACAAAATATTATCTCACATTGAAGCCCAGTGAAATCAAAACGGCATTGCAATGTGGCGAGTTAAACGAGGTGAACTGTAATGAAAAAGAGAACTGACAGCATTCTGTCCGTCGTTCATGAAACGGCAAAGGATTTGCACAATGCGGGTATCATGGACGAGGTGACGATGCGCGAATTTGATGCGCTTTGTCTGCCGCGCATGAAGGCGTATCAGCCGCAGGAAATCAAACAGATACGGTTACGGTATCGCGTTAGTCAAGCGGTTTTCGCTGCTTATTTGAACGTCAGTAAAACATCGGTGGCAAGCTGGGAATCCGGCGGGAAGAAACCCGGATCTACAGCGGTCAAGCTGCTTAACTTGGTCGATCGAAAAGGCATTGAAGCTGTGGTCTGAGCCCCACGGGAAAAATAGGGCGCGTCACAATTTTTTCAAGGAGCGCGATCTACAACACGAGAAATCAGTGTCCTCGCAATGGAGAATTTAACATAGCTCGTGGATCGAGTGCCCGGAATCCCTGCGAACCGGGCAGGTGATTCCCATATAATACTTACCTCTCAGAACTTCATCTCAATCACTTGATTAATCATTTGGCAGATCTTACTCCAAAAAGCAGCGTGGGGCCGGTGGTTTCTTCAGCGGCAATCCAAAAGGTCCGGACGATCAGCGACGAGCTTTATTCGTGGATGTCCGCTCGGGAATTCAAGGGATGGGATCCTTTTGATGCCCTCAACAGCCCCTTGTTAAAGGGCGTTACCCGCATCCACCGCTGGGCTGGGGTGGCAGCCTTGCAGCTCGTGAAGCGATGCCCGATCAACTTGCGGCCCGCACTGCTTGTTCCGAAGACCATCAATGCCAAAGGGATCGGATTGGTCCTGACTGCACTGACCGTTCGCTATCGCCTGTATCATCAGGAGGATGAAAAGCAACGTGCGTTTCAATTGGCCAGGTGGCTAAAGGAACATCAATCAAAAGGTTACAGCGGCGCCTGCTGGGGTTATCCCTTCGACTGGCCCAATCGGGCATTCTATGCCCCCGCCGGTACGCCTACGATTGTCAACACAGCCTTCATCGGCAGCAGCCTGCTGGATCTCTTTGAAGAAACGGGGCAGGAAGAGTGGCTGGATCTGGCGATATCTGCCTGTGAGTTCATCTGCCGGGATTTGAATCGTACCGTGGGAAAACAAGGTTTTTGTTTTTCCTATACGCCCCTGGATCAAGCCCAGGTACATAACGCCAATCTCCTGGGCGCGGCCCTTTTGGCCCGTGCAGGTAAAGTGACCGGGCGCGGCGAGTTTCAGGAATTGTCTGTGCAAAGTGCTGCTTACAGCATTCATGCTCAAAATGAAGACGGCAGTTGGCCCTATGGGGCAGCGGGAAACCAGAACTGGATCGACAGTTTTCACACAGGTTACAATCTCCTGGCCCTCAAGGATATTCATGACTATTTGGGATACAAAGAGGCCGGGGCCGCATGTGCAAAGGGGTATTCTTTCTATTTGAATCAGTTTTTTCTCTCCGACGGCACGGTGAAGTATTATCACGACAAGGCGGAACCCTTAGACGCCCATGCCTTTGCCCATGCGATGATTTGCCTGTGTGAGATGGATGATCAATTTGAAACACCGCCTGACTTGGTAGAGAAAGTCTTGTTCAGACTGATAGATTTGTTTTGGAGTGGGAAGGGATACTTCTACTGGCAAAAGAAGCATGGCATTTTGTATCGCTTGGACTGTATGCGCTGGGTGCAGGCCTGGGCATTTTTGGGTTTAATGAAATATTTGCAATTTAATCAGAGGATTCAATGAAAATATTCCTTATCGCCGGTGCAAGACCAAATTTCATGAAAATCGCACCGATAATCCGTGCCCTGCGTCGCTTAACTCATGCTACCGAAATAGAAGCAAGCTCCTCACCCCTCACTCCTCGCCTTTCACCTTTAACCTGGAAGCTTATCCACACCGGTCAGCACTACGATGAGGAGATGTCTCAGGTCTTTTTCGATGAGTTGGAGTTACCTGCGCCGGATTATCATCTTAATGCCGGATCGGGTACCCATGCAGAGCAGACGGCAAAGATTATGGTTGCATTCGAGAAGGTTTGCGCTGATGAGCGGCCGGATGTCGTGGTTGTTGTCGGTGATGTGAATTCAACCCTGGCATGTTCCATCACAGCAAAGAAAATGGGCATCAAGGTGGCCCATGTGGAAGCGGGCCTCCGCAGTGGCGACTGGACCATGCCCGAGGAGATAAACCGGGTCGTGACCGATTCGATTTCAGACTACCTCTTCGTCACGGAGAAGAGTGGCCGCGACAATCTGCTCAAGGAAGGAAAGTGTTCGGATAACATCTTTTTTGTGGGCCAGGTGATGGTGGACAACCTCCTCTACATGAAGCGGAAGTTAGATGATGAGAAGATGAGCGATTCAGATGTTACGGCGCTGAAGGAAAGTCTTGGCGGCTATGCGTTTCTGACACTGCACAGGCCGTCGAATGTGGACGATCCCGAGAAGTTCCGCGGCATCGTGGATGCTCTCAATGAAATTTCCAAAAACCTGCCCATCCTCTTCCCCGTTCATCCCCGTACCCGCATCCAACTTGATCTTCACGGTTTCCGGTTCTCAGATTCCGTTTTCATGCTAGCGCCCTTGGGTTACAAAGAATCCCTTTACCTCTGGAAAGAGGCCTCGCTTGTCCTCACGGACAGCGGCGGCCTCCAAGAGGAGACAACAGCGCTGGGTATCCCTTGCTTCACCATCCGTGAAAATACTGAGCGCCCTATCACTATCGAAGAAGGCACCAACATCCTCGTCGGCACTGCCCCCGACGGCATTCTTTCGGCTTATCGAGATTTCCGCAACGGGCAGGTCAAAAAGGGCAGGGTACCGCAGTTTTGGGATGGCCATGCTTCAGAACGAATATTGGATGTTCTTATAGCCAAAGAGAGATAACCATATGCCGCGAATCAATATTTTAGGTTGCCCCGTCGATTGTATCTCCATGGCGGAAACGCTTGTTCAGATCGAAGACTACATCAGGATCAAGGAGCCGCGGCAGCACGTTGTCATCAATGTCGCGAAGCTGGTGGATATGAAGCGCGATGAAAAACTCAAAAACATCATTTCATCCTGCGATCTGATCAATGTAGACGGCATGCCGATTGTATGGGCCTCGAAGCTGCTCGGTACGCCTCTTCCCGAACGTGTGGCCGGTGTGGATCTCTTCCAGGGCCTTGTTCGATTGAGCGCAGAGAAGGGGTATCGTCCGTTTTTCTTCGGCGCCCGGCAGTGGGTCGTGGAGAAGGTAGTCGACGAGTTTCAAAAGAAATATCCGAATCTGAACGTGGCGGGTTATCGCAACGGTTATTATAAGGAAAACGAAGAAAGGAAAATTGTGGAGATGATACGTGATAGCCATGCGGATATACTCTTTGTAGGATTTTCTTCTCCCACGAAGGAGAAATTTCTAAATCGCTGGATGCCTACCATGGGAGTCCCTTTTTGCATGGGCGTGGGTGGAAGTTTCGACATTATCGCCGGACGCACGAAACGGGCGCCTCTATGGATGCAAAATATCGGAATGGAATGGTTTTACCGCTTGTTGCAGGAACCAAAGCGAATGTGGAAACGCTATGCGACGACAAATCCGGTGTTTGTCTGGAGGGTGATGAAGGAGTATTTTAAGAAGAAGTGGAACGGAACTTGTCAATGACAGTAAAACACCTCCATCAAGAATTCACTGTCGCAATGGATCACTTTTTTCTAGCATCGACTTATTGACCTAGGCGGCCTCTGGTATGGTCATCGATTTAGGCGCCTTCCCTTGAACCGCTCTGTATGTTTTGCAAACGCATCATTCAAAACTGCCTGAAGTTCTTTGAAAATTAGTTCCGCCCGTCCGTAATGGACATCTTCCGGCGTGAGGAATCCGATTTCGGAATGGTAATGCGCGGTGTTGTAACAGCTGAAAAAGGCCTGGCAGAATGACCGGCTGTCTTCGGAACACTCGAATCACTCTGGAAACTCCGGTCAATATTTCAGGGTTTTAACTGGGCCTCCGAATAGGTTTGTCGTTACTCATATAGGCCGGGAAAGGCATTTGGTGCTCCCCAGATCAGCAAGCATGAAAGCAACTGGTTTTGAGGTCATACTGGGACCCCGACCGGAAGAGTCGAACTCATGATTTTTTGGAGAAGATCGGCGCCATGGAAAAAGAATATATCTTGGCGGTTGCCAGATTTGTTCCCGAAAAAGGTCTGCATGATCTTATAGAAGCGTTTTCATCCTTAAATACTTCATACAAACTCGTCATTGCCGGCGATGCCGATCATGAAACTGACTACAGCAAGAATTTGCGACGCATGGCGGCGGACGATCCGCGGATCATTTTGACGGGATATATTACCGGGGAACCCCTGAATCAGCTCTACAGTCACGCCCGCATGTTCGTCCTGCCGTCCTACCATGAGGGCTTGCCCATCGTCTTGCTTGAGGCCATGAGTTACGGCCTGCCCGTTATGGTTTCGGATATCCCGGCAAACAAGGAGGTCGGGTTGCCGGAGGACAGATACTTCAGATGTGGCGATGTGACGGATCTGAAGAAAAAGCTGTCCTTGCTTCTCGAAAAAGATTGGTCGCTCGATGAACGAAACAAAATGCGAGCGCAGATAGAAGAAAAATATAATTGGGACAAGATCACGGATCAAACAATAGAGGTGTATCGCAAGGCCTTGTTAAGAAAATCAAATTTTCCATAGATTCCCGATTTCAGGCATGACAATTGAGAAACAGGTTAGTACTCATACGTCAATAGCAAATAGGCCTCAAATAATTTGAGTCTGATACTCATTTGTGGCATACCATTGAACAGGTATTTAAGGATAGGCGTCAGTGCCAATATTTATGGAATGGTGAAAAGTATGGAAGCAGTAAGAGAACGAATCAAGGGCAAAGGAATGATTCAAATTCCCAGGGAAATCATGGAAAAGCTTCGACTATCTGAAGGGGATGAGATAGCTTTACGGATCGAGGCTTCAAAGCTCGTGATCGACCCTGTGACAGCCAGGAGAAGAATGCGGCTGAGAACTGAGATTGTAGACGAGTTGGTAGAACGCGAAGAATTCTTTGAGCCGGAAGTGGTATGAAAAACATCCCTGACCAAAGCCACGTATTTCTGGACACCAACATTCTTTTGTATGCTCTGGCCGACCATCCGCGGTTTGGACGTTGGTGCAATACCTTTTTGGATCGTGTCCATCGTGGTGATGTTACAGGCTATATCTCGGGCGTTATACTAAATGAACT
>JAXMLI010000140.1:0-3169 GCA_034368785.1 Smithellaceae bacterium
TTTATGAAACTGCGCTCCTCATACCCGACCTGCCCGTCAGCTTATTCCCATGAATGTATGGGGCAGGAAGCCGGAGGAGGTGAATGCTTCGGCATTATTTGTAACCGGGTAAGGGCTTTGAGTGCTGAGATTGAAAACAACCTGGAAGCCCATTTCCGCCCTGAAGCTATTTGCCAGCAAATGAAGAAAATTCGAGAATGCACTCTTTGATTTTCCGGTCTTTGATTGTGCGGAATGATTCGATGAGTGTCCGTTCCTGATCTGAAAATGGGAGAGCTTCAATAGGCTGATCTTCAAAGAAGGATGCAACCGGAACGGAGAGGATATTTGCTATCGCCTGCAGTTTATCGGTATTCAGTCGATTAGCTCCGCTTTCGTATTTTTGAACTTGCTGAAATGAAACACCGATCAACTCTGCAAGCTTCTCCTGTGAAAGCCCCTTGTGCTTTCGTATCTGCTTAATCCTCTGACCAATTTCAAAGCTGTCCAATATCTTGCCCATGGTTGCATCCTTTTTCGAAGAATAACAACCAGAGGTAGTAATGTGCCATGCCGCACAGGTAGAATTAAGTTGCTATTACAAATCACAGGTAGTATTTTTTTGCCTGATTAAATCATATTGAGTCACGCAGGTGGTCCCGTGTTCATCATGCTGAGATATTTTTGATCCAAGGGGGGTGAGATTATGGACGAGCAAGTAGAAATTCTCATGAAAGAATACGATGTGATGCGGAATGAAATCCGCCTCTACATAAACAAGTATTACATCGCCATGACGGTGATTCTTGGTATTTTTACAGCCGGGATTTTTAAGACCAGTCAGGGAGAGTCCGGGTTTAAATTCATCTGGGTGCCATATATCATTGCCGCTATCATCGGGTACATGACCCTTGTCAGCTTTTTTATCAACAAGACGGCTGGTTACGTAAGACACATAGAATGGCGCATCAACAAAATCCAAAGCAAAGAAACCGATGAAGGACAGGGGACAGAAGATGTACGACAGGGGTTGCTTTTGTGGGAGTCATTCTACGCTGACTACGGCATGAATCGAGACTCGGGAAGACAATTCGCCAGCCTCTTCACCTGGGCGTTGGCGGCCTTCGGACTGGTGAGTGTCGCCATGATGAGCCTCGTCATTGCCTTCGGTTATGAAGAAGCCAAGAGATTGGATTTCGCCAGGTTTTCGTGGATTTCTCCAGAGAGGCTGTTTCTTTTTTCGTCGATAATCTTTCTGACGTTTTCCATCTATGCCTACTGGCGAGTCAATACGAAAGTCCGGGAAGAAGTTCGCAAGCTCAATAAGGAGCTGGCAGCATTGTACCAAAAATGACGTCTTTATTGGGCAGGCATAGGCGAGGCAGATTTAATGGTGTTGGCTGAGCGAGGAAGGGGAGAAAATGTACATCTCATTGGAAAAAGCGAAAAAGGAAGTCTGGAAGAGTAGTAACGATGCATACTGAAGGCCACAATTCACCAACGCTTCCAAACAGCGCCCCTGACGGCATTCATCATCTGATCGAATTCTTCGGCTGCTGTCCGCAGCAGATCAATTCTCAGAACTTCTGGGAAACGATCCTTGATTCGGCCCTGGAAGGGGCTGACGTTCAGATTCTCAACCGCCACTTCTACGCTTTCGCTCCGCACGGCGTCACCGGGTATTTTCTCCTCTCCGCTTCCCACATCTCTGTTCACACCTGGCCGGAGAACGGCTATGTGGCCTGCGACGTCTTTAGTTGCGGTGATGAGGACGAGACCAGTTTAATCGTCCAGAGAATAACTGCCGCGATTCGTCATGAACGCACCCGCGTAACCTCCTTGCATCGAGGCTATCGGTTCGGGGCGGATTCCGATGCAACGCCACTTCTGCCCATTGAGGCAATGGTGCACTGTGAGCAGCAAAAAGTCTGTCCGGCTTTAAACGACGCCCGGATGAACCACTTCGACATTACCTGCGCCAACGGCGACATTCTCCGTATCCCGGTCACAGGTCTGCTCCATAAAACCCGCTCTTCCTATCAGGAAATTACGGTCTGCGCCACCGCCCGGTTCGGCAGGTGTCTGCTTCTGGACGGCATTATCCAGACTGCCGAGAGCGATCACGAGAAATACGACCGGGCTATCCTCCATATGCTGCGCCCTTCCGAC
The DNA here is from genome assembly GCA_034368785.1 of Smithellaceae bacterium. Taxonomy (GTDB): domain Bacteria; phylum Desulfobacterota; class Syntrophia; order Syntrophales; family CAMTWB01; genus CAMTWB01. The sequence continues at coordinate 2,149 of JAXMLI010000140.1, forward strand.
CGTAGTCTGCTGATTCTGGGTGGCGGTGACGGTTATGCCGCCGCACAGGCACTGGAGATCAACCCGGCGCTTCACGTCACCGTAGTCGAATTGGACGGCGCGGTTGTCGCGGCAGCGCGAGATCATCTGGGCCAGATGGTCTTTGACGATCTACGAATCGATCTGGTTGTTGAGGACGCTTTTACTTTTCTACCGCGTATTGGTTCTGCCGCCTTTGACGGCGTCGTCTGTGACCTGACCGATTTTCCCGTCGGTTACGATCAGGTACAGGGGGCAGAGTTTTACAGTCGAATTTTCTCCGCTTCCAACGCGGCCCTCAAGCCGAGGGGATGGATCGCGATCTATGCCGGGGCCACTGACATGATGCTCGACGGCGGTGGGCGGGTGGTGGAGAGGTTGCGCGGTCTGCTGGCGGAGAGTTTCGGGAAAGTGGAATGTTCCGAGGTATTCGTGCCTAGTTTTGGTGAGCCTTGCTGTTATCTATATGGTGAAAAAGTTATCGGTGAGAGCGGAAAACTTAAGGTAGAAGTTCTGAAAGAAGCTACCGATGACATTGTAAATCAAATAGTTGGGCTTGGAAAAATTACATTTCCAGTCGCTTCCAATGGCGACAACATTTCTGATTATTATGCAGACCTCAATAATCAAGATTATATCAATATTGTTTTAAAGAGACGGGATGAGATTGTCGGCTACTTACTGGCCGTGCCACAACATGATGCTTGCAGCTATCAAAAGGACAGCGATCCGTTGATGATTGAACGTAGTGATATGTTTTATGTGGATGCGATACAAATAATTCCCGGTGCCAGCAATGCCATTGGATTCATTATTCTATTGAAAAAGTTGTTCGAGGAAGCTGGGAACAGCGGCATAAACAAGTTTTCAATGCATGCTAGAAAAGCGAACGGTTTGAGCAGATTAATCTTAAAGCTTTTCCCAAAGACAAGAAGCCTAAGATCTCTTCCCAATTTTGAAGGGACAGGCGAAGTGTTTGAATATATTGAGACTGAATTGACTG
>JAXMLI010000141.1:0-5097 GCA_034368785.1 Smithellaceae bacterium
GCCGCTTGCGAGATCCCAGAGGGACATATTACGGCTGCCCGCAAGCAGTTGCCTGCCGTCAGGCGATATGGCCACAGAAAAGACCGACACCTCACCGGCAGGCAGGGATTTAAGCTCCCTGGCCTTGGCAAGGTCCCACACCTTGACGGTCCGGTCCCAGCTCCCTGACACGGCAGTCCGCCCATCTGGCGAGAAGACTACAGAAAATACCTCATTCGTATGGCCTCGCAGAGAGGCAATTTCCCTGCCGGACTCCGTATCCCATAACCTGACGGTTCTGTCCTTGCCGCCCGCCGAGATAATCTGCTTGCCATTAGGAGAAAAGGCTACCGCATTCACCGCGGCCTCGTGACCGGTAAACGTTCTTAGCTCTTTGCCCGTGGCTGCCTCCCACAACTTAATTGTTTTATCCCAGCTTCCGGACAGAATATGCCTGCCGTCAGGCGCATAGGTAACTGTTCGAACCGCAGCGGCATGTCCGGTGAGGGTGGTGATTTGGTCACCTGTGGCAACATTCCAGAGTTTGATGGTTGCATCCATGCCGCCTGATGCGACAGACCTCCCGTCAGGGGAAAAGACGGCAGCAAAGACCCCCTTGGTATGCCCGGAAAACGTCCTGACTTGCTTCCCCGTAGCCACCTCCCAAAGAATGATCTTGCTGTCCATGCCGCAGGAAAGCAGAAATCGTTCATCGGGAGAGAATACCGCCGAGCTGACAAAGGCCGTATGCCCGGCGAAGGTAAGAATTTCCCGCCCCATGCTGGCATCCCACAGTTTGACCGCTTTATCCCCGGCGGAGAGAACATACTTCCCATCCGCGGAAAAGGCCACGGACTGTACCCCTGAATGTCCCAACTGGACGAATATCTCCGGTTTTTCGTCGGCAAAGGCGGAACTCAGAAACACGGCCAGCACACACACCGCCGTCATGATCTTCATCACCCAACCTGTTTTATACACGGGACTCCTTACGTTATCCTCCCTATGGGGAATGCCTGGCCGCCGATGGAGATGGATGGTCGAACCCACCGCCCGGCTCAATATCTTCAGCGCCCTGTCCTCGCTCTATCTTTTAACCGCAATGGGAAAATCGGCAATGGTCTGCGGCTTTGTGGTTGTGGGGGTCTGCTTGCCGCCCGTCAGCTCTTTTACTTTTTCAGAGATATACAAATCTAGCATATTGATGGTTATTTTTCCCTTGCCGGTATAATCGGCCTTGCCGCTTAACCCCTCCACCAGTGCTTTGGTAAAAGCCCCGTTTCCCCAGGAGGCATCTTCCAGTGAATATTGTTTGCCTGTGGAAGAGGCAAAAACAACCACCCCGTTTTCCGCACTGGCCAGTTCATTGACCAACCCGGTGATGTCCGTCTGCGCACGCCTGCTGCCCATGACATTGCCGGAATGGCAGGTGTCCATGAAGAAAAGCGCCTTGCCGGCAAGGGAGTTGAGCGTGTTTTTGATATCGGAAAAAACAACGCCTGTCCTTTTGAGTTTTTCGGTGTCCACATTTCCCGGCAGAAAATAATAATTGCCCGTAGGGTCGTTCACGCCATGACCGGCGATGAAAACCATTGCCACATCTTTGGCGGTGGTTTCTTTCTGTATCCAGTCGAGCCCGTCCATAACTTCATCGCGGGTGGCCAGGGCGTCAGTCAGCAGCCTGACTTGAACGTCGCGGTAGAGCCCTCCCTTTTGTTTTTCCATCGCCTGGGCAAAGTCTTTGGCGTCCTTGGCGGCAAACTGTAAAGTCAGGCTTTTATCCTGATACAGGCTCACGCCGACGGCAAGGACATAGAGCTTGGGCTTGACGACGAATTCTTCCGCGCTTTTCGTTTTACCGCGGTAAAGAACCCGCACCGTGGCAGGTTCGCTTGCGGCAAACCGGTTTTCGGCAATCAGGCTAATCTCACAGTCTTTTTCCGGAATGGTAATTTTCAGCGTCTCTTCCTGCGTACCCTTGCCGACTATCTTCAATCCCCGCTCCTGGCGAGCCGGTCGGCCGTCTATCAGCGCTCTGATAATGGTAATCGGCTCTGGGGAAGAACTACGCACCATATAGGTAATTGTTACTTCCGGCTGTGTCAATGTTTCCGAATCAAGGGGAGAAAGGATGGTCACAACAGGCGGCAATATTTTTCCCAGTTCCGCCTTTTGTGTTTTTCTGCCGGCATCTTCATTGGCAAAACGGACGGCTTCGCTTTCGTTGCCTGTTGGCAGTATCTTCGCGATGATATCCGGACGGTAATAGGTGGAACGGAAGCGGGATGCAGGGAAGAAGTCGGCGGCTTTATCCTTGCCGTTATTGATATGCCAGCCGATCAGTTCTTCGCCGCCGGGCGAGGCGTCATAATAACCACTGGCGCTCCAGAGAATCCAGCGTTTCCGGTCATTGTGGGGGAAAAAGGCCAGTAGCTCCTTGCCGTCCGCTACCCGGTACCAGCGGATCGTGCCGTCGCCAAATGCGGCGGCGCAGAGCTGGCCGTCGCGGGCGATGTTGACGCTCCAGGCCGCATCGGGGACAGAAATTTGCCACTTTTCATGGCCGTGCTGATCAAAATACCGCAGATAGAAGTGTGTTCCCAGCAGAAAGCTGTCCTTTCCCGGCGCTACGGCAAGACTGAAGGATGTTTCGTGTTGACGTAATTTCAATGCACGGCCGTTGAGCTTAGGCGCAGTGGAGTTATTCCAATCGGTGATGTTGAGGCCGGTCGTGTCGGGAGAAAAGAGGCCCTGGGCATCCTGGTCCGGAATCAAGGCGCGGGCCTCCATATCGAAGGTGGCGGGCGATTTCCCCGCGACTTCATAGCCAAAGCTCACCTTTTTTCCGTCCGGAGAAAGTTTGAAGCCGTTTAATAAAGATCTATAGTCGGCGATCTGGGCGGTCTGGAAAAGGACACGGGCATGGCTCTTGTCGATCACGCCGAAGGCTGGATCGCCTGCGCCATAAACAATCCCTCCCGCCTTCAGGGGCAGGATGTCGTTGATGGTATTGCTCGCGCCTGCCAGTTCCCGGCGTTCGCCTTTGCCGGCAGATTCCCAGGCAAAAATTGGACATTGATTTCCATTATGATACCCGCCGGCGGCGTAAAGATGTCGGCCGTCTGAGGAAAAGGCGACACTAATAAGGTATCCATTATTCACGCCGCCCGTATCCGGCGAATAGAGGAAGGAAAGGTTCTTGGCTGAGAGGACATCCACGCGGGTGGAATCATAAAAACAGGCCACAAGCTTTGTGCCGTCCGGCGAAAAGGCCAGAGAAAATGGTTGTTTGCCTCCCGGCGCCTTTTCTTTGGCAAGCAATCTCAAGCCTTGCGCCCCCGGTGGGGCGTAAAGGCGGATATAGCCGTCGAACGATGCCGCCGCGATCCGGTTGGCCTGGTCAAAGACTATCGAATAGGAATCACCATAATCCTTGTCCTCGCCGATCAGGGCGCCGTTTGCGGCGCGAAAGACACGGATGCCGGCCCCTCCTAACGCCGCTGCGAGATACGCCCCGTCCGGGGAATAGGAAAGATGTGTGATGACATTCGGCAGTCCCTCGATCCTGCGGGTCATCTCTCCGGTCGCGCGGTCAAAGAGGTAGATGGAAGCCTTACCGTCCCAATCCCAGCCTGTCCACCCCCCGCAAGCCACCGTTTTTCCATCCGGGGAAATGGCGACCGCAAAAATCTTGCCTTCATTATCCGGGCCGGCCGGCGGCCTCAATACCGTCAGCAGCCGACCGGAAGGAAGTTCCCAGACCCGGACGGTCTTATCCTCCGATGCCGTCACCAGAAAGCGGTTCTCCGCATCCACGCCGATCCTTCCTATCTTTGCCGTATGCATGGCCGTCTCGATCTTCAGGATAGGTTCTTTGGGCGGCTCAGCAGCCTGCAACGCGCTCCCGGTTATCGCCGCCATCAGCATGGCCATCATCACCAAGAAGACCACTAAAAAGCGGAATAAACTCTGAAATCTAAACATGTTTTCTCCGTTCATTTATCATCAATACTCTTCTCTTCCCGGCAAAACTGTTTTTCTTCATGTACTCTCCCTAATCATTAAACCCTGCCTTGGAACCTGTTATGTTCTGCCCGTCATGCGTAACAGTGCAGTGATTGCGCCCCATGCCTCTTTTCGGCACTAGCATGATATAGTCGGCTCCCCTGATTATTTTGTAATCCTTTTCGGAAAATTCTGACAAGAAATCTTCCAGAGGCTTTCCCTCTGTCGCATGCTTGCAGGCGTCGGCAGCCAGGCGCTTTGCCTGAATCAGATCATAAACGAAATAAATCATAAAAAACGCCAGGAGCAATAAACCCGCGTAAATGGCCTTGCGAAGCACCGAACTATTCTGTTTCGTGTCCTCAGGATTTGACCCGGCCGGAGATGAAAAGATTTTCCGGGCTGTCTTTCCCAGAAGATAATAAAGACCGCTTAAGCTCAGAATTATCATTAAAGGCGCCCCTTTGTCGTCACTAAAAAGAGGCGTAAAGGGCAAAACTATAAAAGAGAGGAAAACAAATAGGGCGATGTTCCGGGCAAAACGCCTGAACTTGATTAATCCTATTCCCGCGGCCAACATAACGAAACCGTAAATTACCGCCAATGACGCAGCGATGATTCCGTCTTTGTAAATCTCTCCGATATTGAAGAAGATGAATAAGGTAAGGACTATCAAGAGATAGCCGATAATACGGATGGAGTGATATGTGCTGTATTCTTCCCGAAGCTGTTTTTTTTCTTCTTTGCTTACCCATCGTTTATGCAAAAGCTTCATTCCTCTGCTTTGTGCTGCTTCTTGGGATAACTGGTCAGAGGGAATACCCCAGTCAGTGTTAATCAATAAATCTGTGCGTCCGGGCTGATATTTTTTTACCACGAGACTTCACCTTTCATCTTATCGTTCAAACATTTTTGATAAACTCGTAAAAAGTACCCAGGGCGTCATTCCCGCGCAGGCGGGAATCCAGAAGTACCTTAAAACACTGGATTCCGGATCGAGTCCGGAATGACGAAATGGAGGTTTCCGGACTTTTTACGAAGTCGTCATTTTTACTATCCGAACAAAATTCTCGAGCTGACCGTCAGCTAACAAAGCTTGCGGCGATAGAGCGC
>JAXMLI010000142.1:0-6787 GCA_034368785.1 Smithellaceae bacterium
TTTGTCTTGTCATGACGAAGAAAGATGATTTCCAGTTTGGCAAGAAGGCGCTTAAGGAGGATTTCTTCGAAATCGGTACGCTGGCGGTTATCCTGAAGATGGCAAAATCTCAGGAAAATGAGGCGCAGCTGCTCCTTCAGGGAATCGCCCGGCTCAGAATAGCCGAGCTGCTGGAAGGCAAGTCCTATCCGCTCGGACGGATTGAAGCAGTGGTGGAGAAGGAAGCCAAAGGCATTGAAATCGAAGCCCTCATGTCGAATCTGGTAAATCTCTTTGAAAGGATCGTGAAGCTTTCGCCCTTTTTGCCTCAGGAATTCGGCATCATGGCCAAGTCAATTACCGAACCGGGAATTCTGGCAGACATGATTGCCTCTATCATCAATGTGTCCGTGGAGGATAAACAGGGCATTCTCGAGATGCTGGACCCGAAGGACCGGCTGGCCACAGTAACCCGGTTGGTCAATCACCAACTGGAAGTTCTGGAACTGGGAAACAAGATCCAATCCCAGGTCAAGACCGACATGGACAAGTCGCAGCGGGAATACTACCTCCGCCAGCAGCTCAAGGCAATTCAACAGGAGCTGGGGGAAACGGATGATCCCAAAGTGGAAATTGAAGAATATAGGGCCAAGCTGGATAAGAAAACCCTCCCCGAGGAGGCCAGGAAAGAGGCGCTCCGGGAGTTGAACCGCCTCGCCAGGATGCACCCCTCCTCGGCGGAATACACCGTGTCTTCCACCTATCTCGATTGGATAATCACCCTGCCCTGGCTGGAGGGAACCCAGGACAACATGGATATTAACAAGGCCCGCCGAGTCCTCGATGAGGAACATTACGGTCTGGAAAAACCTAAGAAACGGATTATCGAATACCTGGCCGTCCGGAAGCTCAAACCGGACGCAAAAGGGCCCATCTTGTGTTTCGTGGGACCACCCGGGGTAGGAAAGACCTCCCTGGGCCTGTCCATCGCCCATGCCCTGGGCCGCAAGTTTATCCGGATGTCTCTGGGAGGTGTGCGGGATGAAGCGGAGATACGAGGCCATCGGCGGACCTACGTGGGGGCGCTTCCGGGAAGGATAATTCAGGGTCTCAGAAAGGCCCAGTCGCGTAACCCCGTGTTCATGCTCGACGAGATCGACAAGGTAGGCGCCGACTTCCGGGGTGATCCTTCGTCAGCGCTCCTCGAAGTTCTCGATCCCGAGCAGAATCATACCTTCGCTGATCACTATCTGGATCTGCCCTTTGATCTGTCCCCGGTAATGTTCATCACCACGGCCAATGTCCTGGATACGATTCCGCCTCCTCTCCGGGACCGGCTCGAGGTCATTGATCTTTTGGGATATACGTTAGAGGAAAAGATAAGCATCGCGGAACGTTTTCTGACACCAAGGCAGATCGAGGCAAACGGCTTGTCGGGAAAGCAGATAAAATTCACCAGGGCCGTGATAAAGAATATAATTACCGGCTATACCCGGGAGGCCGGCGTGAGAAACCTGGAACGCGAGGTAGGAACCATCTGCCGGGGGGTAGCCAGCCAGGTCGCCGCGGGAGCGACAGAGAGGGCAAGCATCGCTGTCAAGGATATAGCTAAATACCTGGGACCGGTGAAGATCCTCGCGGAAACCGATATCCGCATCTCCAAGCCCGGTGTGGCCCTGGGTCTCGCCTGGACCCCGACAGGCGGCGATCTTCTCTTCATCGAGGCCACCGCCATGAAGGGAAAGGCCGGCTTGACCCTCACGGGCCAACTCGGAGAGGTAATGAAGGAATCGGCCCTCGCCGCGTTGAGCTTCATCCGGAGCAACGCGGCAAATCTCCATCTGAACAGCGATCTCTTTAATGAGCTGGAAATTCACATCCACGTGCCGGCAGGCGCCATTCCCAAGGATGGTCCTTCCGCAGGGGTAACCATCATGACCGCCCTCTTCTCTCTCCTTACCGACAGGGTGGTGAAGAAGGATCTGGCGATGACCGGTGAAATCACCCTCCGTGGCCTGGTTCTGCCCGTAGGCGGGATCAAGGAGAAGGTACTGGCCGCGCACCGGGCGGGGATTAAACGGCTCATCCTCCCGAAATGGAACAAAAAGGATCTGATGGATGTGCCGCTCAAGGTTCAGAAAGAAATGGAATTCTCCTTTGTGGAGGAAATGGATGAGGTCTTGAAGATCGCACTGGAACCCGAAAACCGGCGGCCAAAACAGGCTGAAAGCTGACAGCTATCAGCCTTCAGCCTATACACCTAATCAGTTGCATGACATTTTGAAGGAGGAGTTTTTATGACGCACCGGGACAAGGGACGTTTTGCCGCGAAACACCCATCCGAGAAGAAAGCCAACCCGAATATCGCCAGGCTGATTGACAAGTATGCCAAAGCCGGCAAGATCACCTGCAATCAATCGTTTATGATTGCCGAAGAACTGAAAATACCCCCGGCGGCGGTGGGCGTGGCCATCGATATGATGGAGGTGTCGATAACGCACTGCCAACTGGGACTGTTCGGATACAGCCCGGAAAGAAGGATAATTAAACCGGTGGAGTCCCCGGTGCCTGCCCTGGCGGTGGCGATCCGGTGCGCCCGGGAGGTCTCGGCCGTTTCCTGTGCCGCCCTGTGGGAGATTGCCGCCGCGAATAGCGTTTCCAAATTGGAAGCGGCGGGGACCTGTGAAGCCCTGGGGATTAAGATACGACCCTGCCAGCTGGGGGCCTTTTAAAGTCAGTAGTCAGTATAGTATTTCCTTTGCTGGTTCAATCTTGTAGATTGAACCAAAACATTAACAAATGAGGCTCTTGCAAAACTCCTGCGGACGCGACGGAGCGCGTCCCTCCAATCTCAACATGCCGTTTCCCACGCCTTTTGGGGGGCCACGCTCCGTCGTGGCCGGCTTTGCTGTGAGTTTTGCAATTAGCTCAAATGGAACTCTATAAGCTTTCATTTTTCTTTGTGCCTCTGTGCCTTTGCCCCTCTCCTGCCTTCGCTCCTCTTCGCAACTCCAGGAAGCGATCCAGAATCAAGGTAATCGCCTCCTGGTGCTCCCGTGCGCTACGGATGATCCCCTCCATGGTCAGATCCTCGTCGATAACGCCGTGGGCGAAATTATCGATAGAGCAGAGGGAGGCATAAGCCATGCCCATCTCCAAGGCCACCACCGCCTCGCTCGCCATGGTCATCCCCACCAGATCGGCAAACCGGGCCATCATCCGGATTTCGGCCTTTGTCTCCAGCCTCGGACCGGAGGTCTGCCAATAGACGCAGTCCTCGATCACATCCTTCACCCCGGAGGACCGGACCGCAGCCAGGATAGCTTGCCGGACCTTGGCGCTCAGTTCCGGCACCATGTGATCTTCTCTTCCTCCCGAGATCATGGCCGCAGGCGAACGCTCGAGCATGATAAAGTCCGCAGGCACGGCAAACATTCCCGGCCTGAACTGTTTTTTCAGGGAGCCGGTGGAATTCAGGGAAAATATCTCCCGGACGTCCAGATCCTTCAGGGCGGCCATATTGGCCTGGTGATTGATCAGATGCGGCAGGATATGTCTCCTCGCAGGATTGCCGTGGCGGGCCAGGAAGGCCACCTCATCGTTGAGGTAGATTTCCGCCCGGCCGTAGCAATTTTCCATCGTTCGCTCTTCGAAATCAGGGAAACAGCCCTCTTTCAGAAAATACATCCCGGATATGATTCCCACCCTCTCCATCGACCCCTCCCTGGAAATAGTTTCGCCCCTATTAGCATTGTTGCTTTCACGAATCAAAGGGTCTTTTCCGGAATCTGTCCACCTGGCGCTGTTCCCTTCATCGCCACTCCTGGTCTTTGGCAAACCCTCAAATACAGTTGACAATTATCGCCATTGTATGACATAGGACTGCACAAATCTCTAATAATGGAGGCCTGAAAATGAGTGAACCTGAGGGTGTATTGCACCTGAGCGATGGTAATTTCGAAGAGGAAATAATTAAATCAACCGCACCCGCCCTTGTGGATTTTTGGGCCCCCTGGTGTGGTCCCTGCCGGGCTATCGCCCCCTTGCTGGAAGAACTGGCCGAGGAATACAAGGACAAGGCCAAAATATCCAAAATCAACATCGATGATAATCCTAAAGTAGCCGCCACCTACGACGTCAGGAGCATCCCCACGCTCATCCTCTTCAAGGATGGGAAGGTGCTGGACCGCGTCGTGGGGCTCGTCCCGAAGGAACGGCTGGAGACCTTAATCAACAAGGCCCTTTAATAACCCGGATGCAGGGAAATGTCCCGGATTTACGGACGAAAGCGAGGCGAAGTCATAGAACCGTGACTGCCCCCTTCCCCCTGTCCAATCAGGCGGGCCTGTCGCTTTGGTGCTGTCGATCACGACGGCCAGGAGGAACAATATTGCATTCTAAAAGATTAATCCCGGTTTTGTTGCTGTTGCTGCTTGTTTTCCTTGCCGTCGGCTGCGGGGCCGGGCGGAGGGGGGTGGTCAAGGCTTCACCGGAGGGCATCTACCACCGGGCCAACCAGGAATACCAAAATGGCCGCTATACTCAGGCCATCGAATATTTTCAAAAACTTACGGATGAATATCCGCTGAGTGAGCTCGCCGTACTCGCGAAAATCGGCATAGGCGATTCTCATTTCAGTAAAAAGGAATATCCGGAGGCAGCGCGGGTGTACAACGAGTTCATCTTCCTGCATCCCAACAACGAATATCTACCATACGCCATGTATCAGCTCGGCCTGTGCCATTACAACCAACTCCAGGAAATAGACCGGGACCAGACAGAAACATTAAAGGCCAAAATCCAGTTTGAGTCTCTGATAACACGATTCCCGGAAAGCAAATTCTCGTTTCTCGCCCAGAAACATCTCAGGGAATCAAATAAAAGACTGGCGGAACGCGAGTTTTACGTAGGCCTTTATTACTTTGACAAGAAAAATTACCAGGCTGCTGTTAACCGATTCGAACGGATAAAAAGGGATTACCCCAACGTCGGGCTGGATCATAAGGTGGACTACTACCTGGAACAGACCCGTAAACATCTTGCCACTCGAGAGACGAAAGGGGCTGGCCCGTCAAAAGGGGCCGATTAGACGGATAATGTAAATATACATGGGGGAAACATGCTTGATCTGATGAGAAAACATGCCAGAAACTGGATCATGAAGGTATTGCTTGGCATCATAATTGTGGTTTTTGTCTTCTATTTCGGCAGTATCAGGCGGGAACAGGAAGCCCTGACCATTGCCACCATAAACGGCAAGTCCCTCGTACATGTAAACTTTCAGAAGGAATACGGGGATCTGATCGATTTCTATCGCCGGCAGTTTGGCCCCAATCTTAATGAGGATATTATCAAGGCGTTGAACCTCAAGCAGCAGGCCTTCGACAACATGATATACAAGGCACTGGCGCTCCAGAAGGCCGAGGACTGGAAGGTTACGATCACCGATGAAGAGGTGCGGCAGTCAATCCTCAGCAACCCGGGGTTCCAAAGGAACGGGGTCTTCGAGCAGCGCGTCTATGAACAGACCCTGCGGATGAACCGGATGACGAGCGCTGATTTCGAGAATTCCCAGCGTGATCTCCTGACCATGACCCGGCTGGAGGCTATTCTGGTGAGCGCCGCCACCGTTTCCGAAAGGGAACTCAGAGACCTTAACAGTTCCCAGAATGAGGAGGTCAGTCTCGAGGCCATCGTCGTTTCTCCAAAGGAATTCTTGAAGAAGGTTCAGCCTAACACTGACGAAATGGAGAAATTCCTGAAGGAACACGGCAATTTATTCCAGGTGCCACAGCAGTATCAGTTGAAATATATCTCTTTCCCCGCAACGCAGTACGATAATCAGGTCAAGGTCAGCAGGGAGGAAATAGATGCCGCCTACGAGCGGATCATCGCCAGCGAAAAGGCTCAACCAGGCTTCGCCACGGGAAGTAAACCGCCCGCTGGCGTCTCGAAAGATCGGATCGGGGCCGACTTGAAACGCCAGAAGATGATCCAGGCCGCCCAGGAGGCGGCAAAAAAGGCGTACGAAATAATCTACCAGGAAGAGAGCCTTGAAAAATACGCCGAAGAAATGAAGATCGATGTCAAAATCACCGAGTTTTTCACCCTCGCCAGACCCGTGCCCGCTCTGGCCGGTATTTCTGATTTGCCAAAGTCCGTACCGGGCATGCAGAAGGGTGAAATCAGCAAGGTTATGGCAGACAACAATGGTTTCTATATCCTGAAGGTTTCGGACAAGAAGCCCCCCTACATTCCTCCATTTAATGACATAAGGAATGAGGTGCAGAAAAGATACACGGAGAATCAGGCGGAAACGCTGAGCCGAACCGCGGCAGAAGATATCGCGGACCAGCTCAGAAAAGGGGCCGATTGGCGCTCCATCGTCCTGAAGGATGGAATGAAGAGGGTTGATTCCGGTTTTTTCCGACCCGGCAGTCTCATCCCCGCGCTGGGCAACGCCCCGAAGGAAATGAACGAGGCAATCTTTGTCCTCTCCAAAAAAAAACCCTATCCTGATCGCCCTTATGTCCTTGCCGACGGCAATTTTGTAATATTCCACCTCAAGGACAGACGTTATGTCAAGGAGGACGCCTTCGAGGCGAACAGGGAGGCCCTTACCAGCAGCTTTAGCCAGATGAAGAGACAGGAGATCATCCGGTCCTGGATTGATGACTACAAGACCTCGCTGATCAAGGACGGCAAGCTCAAGATCAAGAAGGAAGCGAAGGACATCTGAAGGTCCATAAAAGGCGGTCGAACCTTGACGACTTCGTAAAAAGTCTGGGAACCTCACATTCTGTCATTC
>JAXMLI010000143.1:0-4258 GCA_034368785.1 Smithellaceae bacterium
AAGCCCCCCGCGAGCGTCTTATAACCCGAAAGACATGTTTCAGTCCAGCATCTCTCTCACCTTGCGGGAGAATATTTCCAGCTGAAAGGGTTTCTGGAGGAACCCGTTGCAGCCGCGGTTCATAATCTCCTGGGCCTGGCCGTTGAGGGCGTAACCACTCGAAAGAAGGACCTTGATTTCGGGATTGATCTCGCGAAGACGATTGAAGGTCTCTCCTCCCGATATTCCCGGCATGATCATGTCCAGAATGACCAGGGCAACTTCGTTTCTATTTTCCAGGTATATATCGATTGCCCCCTGACCGCTCGAGGCCACGAATACCCGGTACCCCAGGGTTTCCAGCATGGTCCCGGTAACCTCCAGAACCATCTTTTCATCATCCACCAGGAGGATCGTCTCCGTGCCCCGGGCGATTGTCCCGACCATCGTCTTTTCCTTCAGGGCTTCCTTCTCCGAGGCGGGCAGATAGATGGTGAAGCTCGTCCCGCAACCTGGCTCACTGTACACATTGATCATGCCCCCGTGACCCTTGATGATGCCATAGACCGTCGCCAGTCCCAGGCCGGTCCCCCTTCCCATTTCCCTCGTCGTGAAAAAGGGATCAAAAATCCGCTCCCTGGTTTTCTCGTCCATTCCTGTGCCGTTGTCGGTGACGGATATCTTCACGTATTTCCCCGGCATGACGGCATAGGGAAAGGCCTGTTTCTCATCCAAAAGGAGATCCTCCGTCTCCAGATAGAGGTCCCCGCCCCCGGGCATGGCCTGCCAGGCATTCACAAAGAGATTCATGAACACCTGCTCCATCTGTCCGCGGTCAACCTCCACGGGCCAGAGATCTTTCCCGTATTTCCGATGGATGGAGATTTCCTTTTTCGTTCTTCCGAACAGGGAGGAGGTCTTTTCAATGATGTCGTTGATATCGGCGGGCGTCACCTCGTATCTTCCCCCGCGGGCGAATCCCAAAAGCTGCCTGGTTAAACCCGCCCCGCTTTGCACCTGTTCCTCGATCCGTCTGAGCCTCTCGTAATTGAGATTCGAAGGATCAATATCCTTCAGCATCATGGAAGTATAGCCCTGAATCACCATGAGCAGATTGTTGAAGTCATGGGCGATACCGCCGGCCAAGGTGCCGATGGCATCCATCTTATCCGTACCTCGCAGACGCTCCTCCAGCCTGCGCCTCTCCTCCTCCGCCTGCTTGCTCCCGGTGATGTCCCGGGCGACCCAGATGACGCCCTCCCCGTCCAGCGGCGAAACCGTTCCCGCAAACCAGACTTTTTCCCCGCCAATCTCTAAGGCGTATTCGACATTAACGGACTGTTTTTTCTCCAGGGCGGCCTGTATCTGCGCCAGGAAAAAATCGGCATCCTGGGCGGTGAAAACCTCGTGCAGCATTTTTCCAAGCAGCTCCTCGGGGGGACGATACAGGAGGTTCGGAGAGGTAGGGGCAATTTTGAGATAACGGCCATGCCTGTCGAAGACCAGGACGACATCATTCATCGCGCGGAAGAGACCGCGAAGTTCGGCCGCTGAAGCGGCCAGCTGCTCCTCGGTGCGTTTGCGCTCTGCGTTTTCCTGCGCCAGCGCCCGGTTCAGTTCCTCCAGCTGCAGCATCTTGTCTTCCAGCTTGCGGACCAGGGTCTCGCTGTACAGGCGATAATAATCCGTTTCTTCCGGCATGGGCGGCCTCGCGGCAAGGGACGGGCCGGTCTTGCGCCCTTCCATGACCTCATCGAGCAGGGCGGCAAAGGCCTGCGTCTCCTCAGGCTTGACGATAAAGCGCGCGGCGCCGAGACTCAGGGCCAGCTCCTCGTCGCGGGAATCGGTGTAGGTGGCGGTGTAAAAGACGAAGGGGATCCTTTGCAGCAGCCCGTCCTTTTGCCACTCGCGACAGAGGGTAAAACCGTCCATCACGGGCATGAGGATGTCGGAAATAAGGATATCCGGCGGATCACGCCGGGCCTCCGCCAGCGCCTCGACACCGTTTGTGGCCGTCAGAACCTGATAACCGCAGGCCTCCAGCATGGTCCGCAACAGGTAGAGATTCTGCTCATTGTCATCCACGATCAGTGCTTTTTTCATGACATATCCTCCCGTTGTGCGTATCGGAGTATCGCCCCTTCGCCGTTACACCGTTACACCGTTACTCAGAGATACTCTTCAATATCCTTCATAAATGTTTCCGGGTTGATGGGTTTCTCTATATAGCCGATGCAGCCGGCCGCCAGCGTACGCTCCCGGTCTCCCGTCATGGCGAAGGAGGTTACGGCCACAATGGGAATCCCTTCCAATTCCTGGTTTTGTCGCAGTTCCCGCGCCACCGCATAGCCGTCGATCACGGGCAGCTGGATATCGAGGAGGATGAGGTCGGGTTTGACCTGATGTGCCAGTTCGATCCCCTCCCAGCCGTCCCTCGCCGCAATCACCTGATAGCCGTTTTTTTCCAGGATAAACGTCACGAGGTAAAGGTTCTGCTCGTTGTCCTCGATCACAAGAATGGTTTTCATACTTCCTCCTTTTTTGAAGAACGAGTCGGCGTGTCGGAGTAACGGCGCCACTCCCCTTCGCCCCTTCGCCCTCTCTCCCCTTACGGCGCAGTTGCCTTCATTTGGATTTGATCAGCTTTTTTCAGATTCATCTATCATTAGCGTGTGCGGCAAATTTATGGGTCGAGCGGTTTTTCTCCCCTCTTTAGCAAAGAGGGGTTGGGGGAGATTTGACGGAGAATAAATATCCTCTTGCTTTTATTATAAATCCCCCCTACCCCCCTTTTCCAAAGGGGGGATAAGAGGATAATTTAGTCAACTGAAACACTTCCATCGCAGTATCCATCGCATTCTGATAAACCTTCAACTCTTTGTCCGTCCTTATAAATTCTCCCATACGCCCCTTCGCCCCTTCGCCGATACGTACGCCCTCACACCGGCAGCGTAAAGGTAAACACGCTCCCCCTCCCCCACTCGCCCTCCACCCGCATCGTGCCCCCCAGCATCTCCGCCAGCCTCCGGCAGATGGAGAGCCCCAGTCCCGTTCCCTCATGGCGGCGCGCCAGGCCGGCATCGATCTGACTGAAGGGGAGGAAGAGCTTATCCATATCCTCCGGCTTGATGCCGATGCCCGTATCTGCCACGGAAATTTCCGGGAAATTCCCATGGAGTTCAGAGACAACTCCGCCCTCACTCTTCTCGACTGGCTCCTGGATTCCCGCCTCCGCAGGAATGACAGAAGAGGGCTCTTGACTCCTGGCCCCGAACGCCGCCCCCCGAACTATTCGCGCCACAATGCGCACCACCCCCTCCTCGGTGAATTTGACGGCGTTATTCACCAGATTGAGGAGGATCTGTTCCACCCGGCGGCGGTCGCTGATAATAGCGCCAACGTCGGCGGCAATGGCGCTCTCCAGGGAGAGCCCCTTCTTCGCCGCCAGCGGCATCAGCGTAGCCATGACCGTCTCGACAATCGACCGCATATCGAAGGATCGCCTGCGGATCTCCACCTGCCCCGCTTCGATCTTGGAGATGTCCAGGACGTCGTTGATGAGGGCCAGCAGGTGATTCGCGCTGCCCTTGACCATTGTGAGCTGTTTCGCCTGCTCGTCGTTGAGGGGGCCCGACATCCCCTGCAGGACAATGCCGGTAAAGCCGATGATGGAGTTGAGCGGGGTGCGCAGTTCGTGGGACATGTTGGCCAGAAATGCGGATTTGAGGCGGTCGGCCGATTGGGCCTGGTCCATCGCCTCCGCAAGCTGCACCGTCTTTTCATTCAAATCCTCCACGATGCTGACCAGGGCCTCCTGCGCCTCCACCAGTTCCACGGTCCGCTCCTGCACGAGGTCTTCCAGGCGATTCCGGTATTTCTGCAGTTCTTCTTCCGCCTGCCGGCGCGCGGTCAGCTCAAGATCAAGCGCGGCGGTCCGTTCCCGGACCCTGGTTTCGAGTTCTTCCTGCCCCTTCTGAATCTCTGACACCATGGAATTGAAGGAAGCGGCGAGGTACCCGACCTCATCTCTCGTGGTCACGGCTGCCCGTGCGCCGAGGTCGCCCGCCATCACCTGCTCTGCCGTCCCTCTTAACCGGATCAGGGGTTGCGTAATCCGTCGGGAAAATACATACACCAGCGAAAGCACGAGGAAAAACCCCAGCCCGGAAATCACAAGGGCTTGTTTCAGGCCCTGCCTGGCAATGGCAAAAATCTCCTCCTCGTTGATTTTTACGATCATCCCGAACCCGAATTCCGCGGTGAGCCTGAGGTGCCTGAC
>JAXMLI010000144.1:0-4855 GCA_034368785.1 Smithellaceae bacterium
CCCCTTGAAGGGGAGGGGGAAGGCCTTGCAAAGACGGTGTGCCTCAAAAAGAGCCTGATGAGGACAAACGCAATTTTCTGACCGGACATTCGTGTATTTATTACGTTATGAAATGCAGATTTCCGCTTCGCTCAGAATGACCTGAATTATGGACTTTTTACGAGTTCATCGCCAATCAAACTGGAAAAAATAAATGAGAATAAAGTGGCTCACACTGTTTTTTTGCCTGATCGCGGTTTTGGGTCCCGAGCCGGGTTATTCGCTGGACGACAGGCAGTTCATCATCAAGGCGGACGCGTATCTGGCCGAAGGTTCTTACCTGGAGGCGATCGGCGCCTATCGGGTTTTGCGGGAACTCTCCGCGGATCCGGAAATCCAGGCCCTGTCACTGCTTAAAACCGCTAATATCTACGCCTTGCTGCTAAAAGATTATCCGCGGGCCCTGGAAGAATACGCCATTTTGATCAGAGGATACGAAAGAAGCGAGCATGCCCGCCAGGCGATGATCTCCTCCGGCATGGTCCTCTACGAGACGGGGCGTAATCGTGAAGCACTGGAGCAGTTCAGACTGTACCTGAGGAAGTATCCGGCGGGGGAACAGCGGGAATTGGCTTCCCTTATGCTGGATCTGATTCAGCGTGGCGAGAGCCTCCCCAGGCGGGTGGAAGCCTTTACCAGACCTGCTGTCGATGAGACGATTCGCGTGCTTGTCGGGCGCGATCCGGCGCCGGTGACGATCAGCAGCCAGGGCGCCCTGAAGGTTGCCGTCCGGGAGGAAGGGAAGATCATGGAAAATCTTTCTTCCGTTTCCGTTGATTTGAGGGATGATTCCCTTTATCTGGAGGGGAAACGGATCGAAGGGGACCGGATCACCGTGACTAACGGGGGCGGGAACTTGCTGCGGCTCAATGGCCGTTCATACCGGGGGAGGCTGATCGTCAAAAAGGGGGCGGGCGTCATTGAACTGATCAATGAGCTGCCGCTGGAGTGGTACCTCTACGGTGTGGTGCCCAGGGAAATGTCGCCCCGCTGGCCTCTCGAAGCCCTTAAGGCGCAGGCGGTGGCGGCCAGAACCTATGCCTTTTATCTTAAGGGGCGCAGTAACAGCCCGGATTATCATTTGTGTGCCACGACCATGAGCCAGGTTTACAGCGGCGCCGGTTTCGAGACGGAGGACACCAACCGCGCCGTTGATGAGACCCGCGGGGAGTTGTTGTATTTCCGGGGGATGCCCGTCCTGGCCTATTTCCATGCCCATAGCGGCGGCATCACCGAAGATCCAAAGGACGTCTGGTTTGCCCAGGTGCCCTACATGAAGGCCGTGGCCGACAGTTTCAGCATGAAGGCACCTTCCTCCGCCTGGGCGGTTACGCTGGATTATGAGACCATCAGGCGTTCCTTGAACCGGGCCGGGATCGACCTTGGCGCCATCGAGAGGATTGCGCCCCTCGAGATAAGCCCCTCCGGTCGTGTGACCAGGCTGAAGGTGGTTCATCAGGGGGGTGAGTCGGTGCTGAGTGGAAACGAGTTCAGGCTGAGGATCGATCCGAAACTGATCAGAAGCACCCTTTTCGCGCTGACCGATACGGGAGGCGCCGTGACCATCGAGGGCAGGGGATACGGTCATGGAGTCGGGATGAGTCAGTGGGGCGCGCAGGTGATGGCCCGCGAGGGCTATTCATACCGGGAGATACTGAAGTATTATTATCCTGAAGTGGAAGTTAGATAGAGACAAATGAACAATGATCAATGATTATTGAGCAGAGAATGCAGATAAAAACAGCTACCTTTATCAAGAGCTTAGCATAGGTCAGGTGTCACGCCTGACATTTAGATGATTAATGGTTCTCGCCATTTGCTTGGCCGGTCAGGCGGGACGCCTGACCTATTTTGTTACTTCGGCCAGCAGCCAAAACGACCTGAATAGTTACAATTGATAATTGATAATTGAGCAGAGAATGCAGATAAAAACAGCTACCTTTATCAAGAGCGCGGTGGAAATAGCCGATTTTCCCCAAGGCGATGAACCGGAGGTCGCCTTTGTGGGCCGCTCTAACGTCGGGAAATCCTCCCTGATCAATTCCCTCCTGGGGCGCAGGGACCTGGCCAGAACCAGCAATACCCCGGGCCGGACCCAGCTGATCAACTTTTTTTCCATCAACGAGACGATCCGTTTCGTCGATCTGCCGGGATATGGTTATGCCCGTGTCGCCGCCTCAGTCAAAAGGGAGTGGGGTCCCATGATAGAGAGGTATCTCAGCGAACGACCTAACTTGAAACTGGTTGTTTTGCTCCTGGACGCCAGACGGACGCCCAGCGAACAGGATCTCGCCCTCTCGGCCTGGCTCGACCTGAACTCTCTGCCCACCCTCCACGTCGTCACCAAGACTGATAAACTCTCGGGCAACGAGCTGGCCCGGCAGAAGGCGCTGATATCGGCTACGTTCAGATCGGGAAATAACCGGGAACTGATTTGTTTTTCCACCCGGACCGGCGCCGGCAGGGAGCATATCTGGCGGGAGATAAAATTACGCCTTGACATAGCCGCCCAGGTTTGCTAATCGGCCCGCATACTGAAACCGAATTTCACCTTGGATGCTTGCGGTTACTACATGGACAGTATCACCCAATTTTTTCACGTGCTGGTTTTTGCCTTAGTGGCGGTCGTTTTCACCCTGGCCCCCGTCGCCATCGCCTACCTTATTGCCCCCAGAACCAAAGGTACAAAAACCCATCATACCTATGAGTGCGGCATTGAGCCCTTCGGGAGCGCCTGGATCAGATACAGTTCCTCCTACTATATCTACGCCTTGATTTTCATTGCCTTCGATGTTGATGTCCTCTACCTTTTCCCGGCGGCGCTGAGCTACACAAAAGGTGAGAACATATATGAATTTTACTCACTGCTGGTTTTTATTTTGCTGCTTGCGCTGGCGGTGGTTTACGCGTGGGGGAAAGGGGTCTTCACCTGGAAAAGGAAATTATCCCAATAAAATTTGCCGCCCTGGACAAGGTGCTCAATCTCGCCCGGGCCAATTCGATCTGGCCGCTGACCTTCGGGCTCGCCTGCTGCGCCATTGAAATGATGTCCACCGCCATGTCCCGTTTCGACCTGGACCGGTTCGGCGCCGGGGTATTCCGGGCGACCCCCCGGCAGGCCGACCTGATGATCGTGACCGGTACGGTGACGAAGAAGATGGCGCCGGTGCTGGTAACCCTCTACGATCAGATGCCTTCGCCCAAGTGGGTCATCGCGATGGGCAACTGCGCCATCTCGGGCGGGCCTTTTGTTTTCGAAGATCAATACAATCTGATTGAGGGGGTGGATCTGCTCGTGCCGGTGGATGTTTATGTGCCCGGCTGCCCGCCCCGGCCGGAGGGACTGCTCGAGGGAATACTGAAACTGGAAGAGAAGATCACCGGGTACAGACGATTTCCTACCCCTGAGGTTCACTGGTGAACGACCTGATCAATAAATTTGGTTCGATTGCGGACCTGGAGGTTACGGAGGCCGATTACCAGGCCCGTGGTTATCATTATGCCTTCCGGGCCACGGGGAAAAATATCCCCGAGGTAATCAAAACCTTTGATGAAGCGGGTTTCTACCTGGAAGACATGCTCTGTGTCGATTGGGTGGAGAGACTGGATCTTGTCTATTTCTTCTTCCATTATGACCACATGCTGCGGGTCAAAGCGGTCCTTTCCGTAGATCCCGGGAAACCTGTCTGTCCCAGCTGCAGCGATATCTTCCCTAATGCCTATTACCTGGAGCGGGAGATATGCGAATTTTTCGGCGTCTTCTTTGAAGGTCACCGGAATCTCACCTACCTCTTCCTCCACAATGCGATTGATCATTACCCCCTGCGTAAAGGCCGGATTCTTGTCCCGCCCGAGGAGAAGGCCCGCCTGGATTCCTATACCGTCACGGAGGCCGACGACACCTTTTTTGTGAATATGGGTCCCCAGCATCCCAGCACCCACGGGGTTCTCCGGATCATTGTCAAGATGGAGGGAGAGTATATCCTCGAGGCGGAGCCCGTCCTGGGGTATCTCCACCGGATGCAGGAAAAGATGGGGGAAAACAGGACCTATGCGCAGTTCCTGCCCAATACGGGCCGGATGGATTATCTGGGCGCCATGTCCTTCAATCTGGGCTATGTCACTGCCGTGGAGAAGCTCCTGGGGATTGTTCCTCCCGAGCGGGCCGAATATATCCGGATCATCACGACCGAACTCAACCGGGTATCCAGTCATCTCCTTTGGGTCGGCGCCTATCTGGCCGATCTGGGGGCGCTTACCCCCTTTCTCTTCGTCTTTGATGACCGGGAACAGATTCTCGATATTCTCGAGGGCGTGACCGGCTCCCGTCTCACCTATTGTTACTTCCGTTTCGGTGGAGTCATGAACGATGTCGATGAAGCCTTTGCGGAAAAAACAAGGGCCTTCGTGCAGAGAATGCGCACGGAGCGCTTCGGGATGTACGAAAGACTCATCGCGGGCAATCCCATCTTCATAAGCAGGACCAGGGATGTCGGGGTGGTTACCAGGGAGCGCGCCAGGAAATATGGCCTGACCGGGCCGGCCCTGCGAAGCACGGGTCATGCCTTTGACATGCGGAAGGTAGAGCCCTACTCCCTGTATGACAAAATGGAGTTTTCGATCCCCACGGGTCAGGCCCGCGGGGCGATCGATATGTATCAGATCAGGATCAGGGAGATGGAAATGAGTCTCCGGATCATCGAGCAGGCCCTGGCCGCGCTTGCGGACGGCCCGGTGATGGCCGAAAAGGTTCCCAAGAAGATCAAGCCTCCCCTGGGGGATGTCTATCACACGGTGGAGATGCTTTGGGGCGAAC
>JAXMLI010000145.1:0-3384 GCA_034368785.1 Smithellaceae bacterium
GTTTTGCAATTGGTTCAGATTGGCAAGATAACTTTGTGCCTCTGTGCCTTTGTCCCTATGAACCTGAGTAACTACGAAAAAAGATGGAAAAGAGCGGTGGCACGGAAAAATATATCTCAGGAGAATTTACGTTCTCATTGATCATAGACATGATCATGTGGGCCAAGCTGGACGAACTTTACTGTTTCATTTGCATAGCTTGAACAATCATGACAACGGACAATCCCGTCATCCCCTCTTCGCCGGCAAATCAGGCAATAGAGGTAAATGACGAGGAAATTTTTCTTCACAGCGACGCTGTAATAACCGCGTAAATTTCCCTTCAAGGGTTCACCGAGTCCGACGGGATTCGCGAGAATCATATCCACCTTTTTCTGGACGATCTTTTTCAGGGCCGAGTGTTTTTTCAGAGAATCGCCAAAGTCATCGCTGAAAAAGGCTATCATCTGAAGACCTCATCGTAACTCGACCACTTCGCTTCACCGGACTGGATCTTCGCCATCGTCATAAGCAGGCTGTCTCTGAATCCGGGATCGGCAAGGATAACCTGCATGGGGTCATCCTCGTGGACCCGCTTCAGATTCAGAATAAATTGTGTAAAAACCTCCGAAACCGTCGTTCTCTGTTTCGCTGCGTAAAGCTTCGCGTATTCGATGAGGTCCGGATCCATTGTGATGTTGATCTTACTCTTCTGCATCGTTAGCGACACCTCCCAGGATTATGATCATGCGCGTGATATACGCCTTATGTGCGTCCTTGTCAAGGGTGAAAAAGGGGGAAATATATCTCCCTTGGCTGGTTCAGAAGTAGGGTGTGTTAGCGAAGCGTAACGCACCGAAACCAACGGTGCGTCCAGACGCACCCTACAAACTTGGGCAGGCAAGATGCCCGCCCTATTTTCAGGTAAAAATAATTGATTGACATGTCAATCAACCACTGCTAAGTCTTCCATCATGGACAGAGACGAACGGGAAAAGGCCATCATCGAGGCGGCGCTTACGGTCTTCGGCCGGACGGGTTTTACCGACGCCCGCATGGCCGAGATCGCCCGGGAGGCCGGCATGTCTTACGGGCTCCTCTACCATTACTTCAACAACAAGGAGACCCTTTTCGAGGTCATTGTGGAGGAATGGTGGCGGGGCTTCCACGGAACGCTGGAAGACCTCAAGGCCTCAGCGGAGCCCACGGAAACCAAACTCGCCCGGATCATCGGCTACGTGCTCTCCATTTACGTCCAGAAACCTTCTCTTACCTCCATCTACGTCAAAGAAATATCCCGGGGATTCGCCTACCATGCCCACAGCCGGGGCCGGGAGAAATTCAACCGGCTCTTCGAACTCTGCACCGACTTGATGGATGAAGGGCAGGAAAGGGGCGCCCTTCGCGCTGATATCCAGTCAAAATACCTCTCGTACATCTTCCTGGGCGCCATCGATGCCTTTCTTTCGGTAATGATCCTGGGCGGGGAAACCCTGAACCCAACCAGGGAGAAAAAAATAATCGAGGCGATCATGAAGGTTTTCCTGGAGGGCGCTGTGGCACAGTAGAAAAGGGAGGGGATAAATGGAAATAATCGAGACGAAGATCGACAGAAAAAACCCGCAGTATCAGGAGAATTACGCCTTGATGAAGGCACGGGTTGATCAGCTTAACGAGGCCCTCCGGAAGGCCCGGGAAGACCGGTCGGAAAAGGCCAGGGCCAGGCTCGCCGAACAGAACAAGCTGCCGGTGCGTAAAAGGCTCGAACTCCTCCTCGATCCCAACACCCCGGTCCTCGAGATCGCCCCGCTCGCGGCCTACGACATGTATGAAAAGGACGTCCACGGGGCGGGCAGCGTGGCGGTGATCGGGCTGATCCATGGCCGGGAGGTCCTCGTCACGGCCAACGACCCCACGATCAAGGGGGGCACCATCTACCCTATGGGGGTAAAAAAGAGCCTGCGCTGTCAGACCATCGCCATGGAAAACCGGCTCCCGGTGATCAATCTGGTGGATTCCGGCGGGGCCTATCTGCCGCTCCAGTCCGAGGTCTTCCCTGATCTGGACGACGGCGGCCGGATATTTTACAATCAGGCGATCATCAGCAAGATGGGAATCCCCCAGCTCACCGCGGTCATGGGACTTTGCACCGCCGGCGCCGCCTACATCCCCGCGATGAGCGATGAGGTGGTCCACGTGAAGGGGGCCGGCGCCATCTTCCTGGGCGGACCGCCCCTGGTCCGGGCCGCCACGGGCGAGGTGGTTACGGCAGACGAACTGGGCGGCGCCGACCTCCATTGTCGCGAAAGCGGCGTGTCCGACTATTACGCCGAAGACGACAGCCACGCGATCCAGATCCTGCGGGATATCGTCCGGGGCCTTCCCCGGCCTGAGAAAACCAGGCTCACTACCCGCCCGGCCCGTCCCCCGCTCTACGACGCCGAGGAACTCTACGGGATCGTACCCCAAAATCCGAGCGCCCTCTATGACGTCCGGGAGGTGATCGCCCGGATTGTGGACGGCAGCGAGTTTCTCGAATTCAAGCGTCTCTTCGGCCCGACCCTGATCTGCGGCTGGGCCTATATCCACGGCTATCCCGTGGGCATCCTGGGCAATTACGGGGTCCTCTTTTCCGACAGCGCCCTCAAGGCCACCCAGTTCATCCAGATCTGCGACAAAAGGGGAATCCCCCTGGTCTTTCTCCAGAATATCACGGGCTACATCGTCGGACGCGAGTACGAACGAGGGGGAATCACCAAAAATGGCCACAAGATGGTCAACGCCGTGGCCACCGCCACGGTCCCGAAGTTCACGGTCATTATCGGGGCCTCTTTCGGCGCCGGCAATTACGGCATGTGCGGCCGCGGCTACTCGCCCCGGTTCCTCTGGATGTGGCCCAACGCCCAGATCGGCGTCATGGGAGGCGAACAGGCGGCCAATGTCCTCATCTCCGTGAAGAACGACCAGCTGGCCCGGGAAGGGAATCCTCCGCTCACCGAGGAAATGATCCAGGCCATTAAGGGTCCCATTGTCATGATGGCGGAAAAGGAGGGCAATGCCTACTATTCCACGGCCAACCTCTGGGACGACGGCATCCTGGACCCGGCAAAAACCAGGGATGCGCTGGGTCTGGCCATTTCGGTGTCCCTGAACGCGCCGATTCACAGCGGCCCCCAAGGTCACGGCCTGTTCCGGATGTAGGGAGGACGGCTTCGTAAAAAGTCCGGGTATTCCGGGGACACGTTCCGATCCCTTCGGGCTTCCGGAACATGTCCCCGACGCCTCATTCCTCGGGATTTGCGCGCCTTGCCTGCGGCCTTTTTACGGAGCCGTCCCGGAGCGGGGACATGACCTGAACTGGGACATGACCTGAATTCTCTTTTCAGAATTCAGGATCACGTCCCC